>JAFUUC010000087.1 GCA_017471365.1 bacterium | reverse complement strand
CTTAGCTACAATAGCGGGTTATAATATTATTAAACAAACAGACGGACTAACAGATCCACCGGCAATGGATTGTTCAACTTACTTAGGAAACTCTAAGTATCCTGAAATAACCCACTGCCCATACTCAGGAGAAAGTGACTACTGGGTTGGTGCGGTAGTTACATGTCGTGACATGGGTGGTCACCTACCTGACATGACAGAACTTGCAAACATAGCAAAAGCAGTATACCCAAGCCTATCAAGCGTAGGTAAATACCAAAGTACCCAATACGCAAGTTTTGATACTACAGAAGTAGCAAAACTGGGCATTGACCCTTATTCTGTTTCGAACTTCACCCTGTGGTCGTCAGAGGAGTACTCGAGTACGAGCAATAGCTCTCGCGAACGCTACTTCGGCAGTGGTTACACGTTCGGTAGTAGCTACGGCCTTCGCAGTAGCGGCTACTCGAGGTTCGTTTGCCTGGCGGATAACTAGTACATAAAATAAATTTAGCGGTGGGGTAGGTACCCCACCCTACTTTTTATTATAGAAGATCCTAAAACAGCCCTGCATACAGGCTCACACCTCCTCGCTTCGCTGTGGCGGTTCGCGTTGTATCTCCCGTCGGGAGAGGGTTGGGGAGAGGGAACGGACTTATATTTGACCTTTGTGTTAAATCGAACCACACACCATTAATCAACCTTACATTTTAGAGATATCAACATTAATTTTGCCTTTTGATTGTTTTGCAACTGTAGTTTTGAAGTCTACAATATATTTTGGGTCAATATTAAGTTTTAAAAACACACCTTGATGATAAAGTTCGATCAATCGGTCAACATACTTCTGACAATTTTCAACCACTTCAGGATGAATTTCTACCCATTCAGAGAGATCAATGCTTTTCCGGTCGGAATTCATTTTTGCAGTTGCACCGCCAAAATTTGACATAATGTTTTCTCCTCCGCAAGATCTTGGCAAAATATGTTCTATTGATGCTGTTGTTGGATGAAGGATTCTGTATATAATCTTATCACTGGATTCTGCGGAGAGTTTTAGTATATATGCTGCCAAATTATCATTTGATGTCGGTAACTTTGATGCTACAGCCAAAATTTCTGATTGAAGTGTTTCATTTTCCATAGGTCGTATAATTTTGCTCAAATCGTATATAAAAGATTTTCTTGAAAATGGAATAACCACTTCTTCATATGATAATCTTAATTTTGATGTATTTATTAAATCAAGCAATTCTTCATTATCCCTTAAAACGGATTGTTCTAACAGATTTTCTATTTTCGCAAGAACAGCTTTTTGATGTTCTATCGTCTCGGGCTTAGTTTTGTCCGCAAAATTTTTAGAAACATCATATATCGTATTAAGAGCTTTTCGTGCTTTATTGTTAGGGGTATTTAAAATAAATTCCTTTATCTTTAAAAATTTATACTTAAATTCTTTTGCAGAAAACTCTAATTTCATTGGTTGTTCTTCCAATTTGCTATTTGTTTCAACCATAAGTGCTTCAAATTGAGAACGGTAAAATTCCGGCAATTTTTTAAAAATAGCTTCTAGCTCTCGAAAAATTGGTGCTTGAATCTTTCTTAATCTTTTACGGTATATCGGTTCTATTTCTTTTATAATATCGTGCAAACTTATATCAGGATGTTTCTTTGCTCTATCTTCAATAATCCCTAAAACTTGTCTTTCCATCCCGACAACACTTTCTTTATGTTTTTCCAAAATTGTTAAAGCTGTTGATGCGGTATTATTACTCAAAATATTTTTAATATGTTTTACCAACTCTCTTGGGTCAATCATTTTGATACCGCTGTACATACATGGAAGCCCGTAAGCGAATAGTTGTCTTAGCTTGGAAGAATTTTGTATGGCTGTGAAAGATACAGGGTAAACATATGGCATACCTGACAAATCATCAATACTGCCACGTTCAGCTAAAACAGTCTGCTTGTTACGACTGTTGTTAAATTCAATCCTGTAACGCCCGTTATTTAGTGTTACTGCACGAACCTTCATATAAGCTCTCCAGTATATTTATCGGATTTAGGCGTCAAAAACTTTAGATATATTTATAAATGTTTACATTTAGTCTTCATCTTCTAGCAATGACAAATAAGAACAAGTCGCAAATTTTTTAGTTATAGCCTTTTCCTGTTCTTCATTCATCGAAACTTTCCCATTTACAAGTATAACTCCGGACTCTTTTTGGGTTTTATTTTTTTCTTCTTCCAATGATTTTTTTAAAGATTTTTTATATGCTTCACTGGTATACAAATCTTTCATTATATCTGACATAATAATTCCTGCATACTCTTGCAATGCGGGGTTCTTATCCAGTGCGGCAATGAGAGTGGAGGCTTTTTCTATCTCATCTAAAGCTTCGTTATAGTGCTTTAATTTCCTCAACAGAACAGCTAAATTATAGTGTGCTTCATAGCTCATTGGAGATAAATTTATAGCTTTACAGTAACATTTTGCGGCGTTGTTATAGTCTCCTGCAATATGATACGCCAGCCCTAAATTATATTGCGTATCGTATCTTTGAGAATTTATTTCAAGAGAATTTTTGTACGCAGTTATTGCCTTTGAAAGGTATAATCTTTCCTGTTCCCAATCTTCGCTTGAATAAACAGACTTCATTCTGTATGTGACACCAATATTATAATAAGCAATAGCTTTGTTATCTTTTGAACTTTCTCTGTTGTTGTAAACGTAAGGAATAGACAAAAGATGTCGATCAGTTTTTAAAATTTCATTATATTGGTCTAATGCGGCATCAAAATTTCCTAATTTTTCACTAGAAATTATTCCGTAATTCATGCGGGCAATCATCATATTCGGGTTATACTTGAATGCTTGTGAATATGCATGAAGTGCAGAATAATAGTCCTCATATGCAACATAAATATTCCCCAAATTATACCAAGCACTATAATGACCGGGATAAAGTTTTAAGCCCTCGTTGTAAAACTTAATAGCCTTGTGCATTTTTAAACTTCGATAAGCCTTATCCCCCTTATAGACATAATACATTCCATAAACTTTGTTTAACTGAACTCTGAAAAAATGCTCATGATACTTCCAGGCATACCAACATCCGGCAAGCATTAATAATGTAAAAATAAATGAGAAAAATTTCTTCATTTACACATAATAAATGAGTTTTTCCATTTTTACATCAACCAAATAATGTAACAGAATTGTAACATTATTTTAAATGCATGCAATTCAAAGATTAAAAAATACTTTTAATAGATAAGGTAGGTTAAAGGTTAATATTTTCATTTGGAGGTTAGAACTATGACAACAGGTGTAGGTGCAGTACAGGGATACCAATACGGAACGGGTTATGATGACTATATGTATACAGATCCGGCTCTAGGTACAGATTTTGAAGAATTTCCTGATTTAGACATGGGAACAGGAATCTTTGGAGTTGATTCAAACTATATGGAAAGACTTCGTGAACAACGCAGAGCATATCGTGATATGGATCGAGAAGAAAGAATTGAAGCTCGCGAAAATGAAGGTGCAGTAGGAGCACCAATGTCAAGTGTAAGACAAGCTTGCCGCAATCTTCACAACAAAATCGCCGATAACGATATGGTAAATGTACCTTATGTATTTAATCAGCTTCAGGAAAGAGTTAAAGCTGCATACAATTTAACTGATGAAGAAGATATTAGAAATAAAGCCCTCGAAATTTATGAACAGGCAGTTGGTGTACCATTTGAAGATGATGTTAGAGCCAACGGAAATTCTCCGCTTACCAACGGTTTTATCAATGGTCTTACCGTCGGTTTATTCGGTAAAAAATCAGGTAATAAAGCAATTGCCGAAGTTACAAAAACACCTGAAGACGATACGGATAAACTTGCAGAAGGTGCAGGTAAAGTAGCCGGTAGTGCTGCTGCCGGAGCTGCCATCGGAGCCGGAATAGGCGTTTGGTTTGGCGGAGTAGGAGCCGGTCCGGGTGCTGCTGTTGGAGGTGTTATCGGTGGTGTAGTCGGAATTTTTAGATCAATTTTTTAATCCAAAGGAATATGAAATAAAGACCCGGTTTGGAAATTTCCAAACCGGGTCTTTTCTATAATAAAAATCCTGCTAAAAGGAGTAATAGCAGGATACAGTTCAGTAAAAGAGACATCAATAACAATATATTTACGTTTTAAAATTCGTCAAATTGAAAATTAAAACTATTTATTTTATACTCCTAGTATGAAGAGATTTTTAGTTTTATTATTAATTTTTATGCTGGGAACATCGTTTGAATGTTCAAATGCCGTGGGGCTTAGTTTTGGTAAAAAGCAAACAGAAGTTCAAACAGATGAAATTTCTCAACAAGCAAGAGTACTTTATGCTCAAAATAATATTGATGAAGCGTTAACGCTCCTACAAAATAAAAAAGAAGCAGAAAGAACTGCCCAAGATTGGCTCATGATGGGAAATATAATGCAAGATAAAGACAAAATCCCTGAAGCGGTATATATGTTCAATCAAGCATTGAATAAAGAGCCTAAGTATTACAAAGCACATTACAATCTTGGATATATATACTTTATTCAAGACAAACCAAACATGGCACTCGCAGAGTTTAAAAAAGCCGTAAAGTACAACCCGGAATTTGCCTATGGATATTATAATATCGGTTGCGTATACTTAAAACTCAAAAACTACGGTAGTGCAAAATACAACTTTTTTAAAGCACTGGATTTACGTGCAAATGAACCAAATGTATATTACAATCTTGCCTATTGTTACAAAAAACTTGGTAAAGATAAAAAGGCTCAGATATATTTAGATTTATACAACAAAATGATGGAGCAACATGAAATATAAAGGCATAATTTTTGATTTTAACGGAACGCTATACTGGGATTCGTCAAAACACAAACAAACCTGGCGAGAATTTTCAAAACGACTTAGAGGAGAAGCTTTTACAGAAGAAGAACTCCTAAAATACATGTTCGGTCGTACAAATGAAGAAATTATAAAATACGCCATTGGCAAACAACCCACCCCCGAAATCGTTGAAAAATACGGTCAAGAAAAGGAGTCCATTTACCGTCAAATGTGTAGAGATGATTCTGAAAATCTTCATCTCGGCAAAGGTGCCGAAAGATTTTTAGATTTTTTAAAAGAAAATAATATACCAACAACAATCGCTACAATGTCCGACAAACGCAATGTTGATTTCTTTATTGAAACTTTTAATCTTGAAAAATGGTTTGACATAAGCAAAATAGTTTATGCAGATGGCAAAATTCCTGGAAAACCCGCTCCCGATATTTACCAAATTGCCGCAAAAAATATTGGCCTTGATCCAAAAGATTGTATCGTCGTAGAAGATGCATTGTCCGGGATTGAATCCGCTAGAGCAGCCGGAATCGGTAAAATTATCGCAATTTGTTCAGAAGAAAGCCCTGAACTTTATAAACAAATTCCTTGCGTAACCGGCATTATTAATGACTTTGATGAGTTTGATAGAAGTTTGTTCCTTAAGTTTGACCCTTTAAAAAATCTATCTTAATTTGTTAAGCATTTTATGTAATTAGTATATACTATATCGATCATTAATATCTCAAAACCCGCTTTATTTAAGAATTATTAACAACATTACACTCCAAAAGGCAATTCTTCTGGTTAAAAACACTTTATATATATGTAAGGGAAAATTAAAGGTTTTATTAAAAAGGGGAATACAACAATAAGTTTATAATCTCGAAAGGGTTAAGTAAAAAGTTTTTTTATACTCTCTCTCTCTTAATATCCTCGTGTTTATTTAATGTTGCCAAGTAATATTTTGGCAACTTTTTTTTATCATTGTGGAATAATTATTGTACCGCCTGAAAGTAAATTTCTTAAGAAAGATTTGGAACCATCTTTATTGTAGTAAGTTGTTTCAGGATTTCCACCTGCGTATTGAACTGTTTTTACTTTTTTATTCCCGCTGGAAACATGAAATTCAGAAAATTCAAATCTGCCACAGCCAAGATCTGACTGAGAAATTTTCAATTGCCCATTACGTCCCAGTCCAAACTCCATAGCAATATTTTGGTCACAAGTGCGGAATATAAATCTTATATCATTTGGAGAACTTTCTCTAAATCCTTGTTTACCAAAATTAACCATTTCAAACAATGGTGCTTCGTTGAATGTAACAAGTTTCATTTCGTTACCGTAATCGATTTTGTTTAATATCTTTTCAACATAATCAGGCTGTCTGGATTTCCAAAACTTTTCTAACAAACCTTTAAAACCGCTATCTTTATATATTTTTAGGATTTCATTAAATTCCTGTATTCGTAAGATATTTTCTTTTTCAATAAGTTCTCTTAGTAGATTCTTAAAACATTCTTCAACTTCAAAATCTTTTTTAAATTCTTTCCGAACAGATCTTATTAAAGTTTGCTCATATCCTTTAAAACTAGGCGAAAAGGAATCAAAAACATCTTTTGATTTTTGTATACGATTATCATAATTGTTATAATTATTTAGATTAACGCAGGCAGCACTTATTCCGGAAACATACATAAATAAACTCCTTTGTACAATTACTAAAACTTGTAAAATATATTTTTGCTATTTGATAACTGGACGCCTTGGGAAAAATTAGAATTTAAGTAACAAAATAATGTTTCTCAACTTTTCATTATACGATATAGCTTATACAAAATACTTAATTTTTTACTCTCGCCAGAATTTAAAATTTTATTTAATTCCTTGTGTATATATTCAGACTCTTTATATTCATCAAAATTAAAAAGATCTTTCAACTCTACTTCTAATGATTTTGATATCATGAAAAGCAAATCAAATGAAGGAGCACTACGTCCAGATTCAATTTTTGAAATATGATTGCTTGAATAATGAACAAGCTCCGCCAGTTTTTCCTGTGTCATTCCCCTCTTGTTTCTTAAATCTGCAATTCTTTTACCGAGAAATTTCAATGTCTCCTGCATAATAAAACTCTTTTCTATAATTTTATAAAGAATTTTTGAATTTATACATTGATTGACATGATTATTAATTAATGATATATAATCATTAAATGATTAGTAAATTAAAACCCACGAATGAGGCTATAAGCGGTGAAATCTTATTTTCCATAATAATTCCAGTTTATAATACAGGTATATATTTACCTATATGTCTCGAAAGTATAATTAATCAAAATTTTAAAAATATCGAATTGATATGTATCAATGATGGTTCTACAGATAATTCTGTAGAAATTCTTAACGAATATAGAAATAAAGATTCACGCATAAAGATAATTAATCAAAATAATCATGGTGCCGGATTTGCAAGAAATACAGCTCTCAAATATGCACAAGGCAAATATATATGCTTTTTAGACTCAGATGATTATCTTGATAAGTGTTTTTTTAGTGAGTGTATAAAGCAAATTGACACAAATCCTGACATACTAATTTTCGGAGTAAAAAATACAAATTCCATTTTTGGAACTCAATACAGTTCTCTATTTTTTGATCAGAAATACAATATCAGCAATTTATTTAAATATCACACAATTTCCTACAACAAGATATATAAAAGAAGCTTTTTAATAGATAATGACATAAAATTCAGCAATACCAAAACTGGAGAAGATCAGATTTTTACGATAAAATCTATGTTGTACGCCGAGAAAATAAACATTTTAAAAAAAGATTTGTATTTTTACCGAAAACAGCGTGTGGGTTCCCTTACACACAAAAAGATAAAAAACGACCTTTCGCCTATAGAAAATTTTTATATAATTGAACAATTTTTGCAAGAATACAAACCGGAAGAAAAATTATCATATACAATATTGAATAGGTATTTACTTAAATGTATTTCCTGGTACAGAAAAACAGATAATGATTTTTCTAAAACATATTACAAGCATCTAAAAATTTTACTTGACTATTTGAAAAACAAAAACGGAAGATACTGGTGGGATTATTACCATCTTGTAAAATGCCGTATGAATAGTGCCTTAATTTTTGAATATCTAAAATCACATTTTATTTGGTTTATTCGAGAAAAATTAGTTTATGTACCGGCGTTTATTTTGTTTTTTATTTCTACGCTAAGAGATTTTATACAGGAGAAAGATAATGATTAAAGTTTCTATAATAGTACCCGTTTATAACGTAGAGGAATATTTGTCAAAATGTTTAGACTCATTGATTAATCAGACTCTCAAAGGTATTGAAATAATTTGCATAGATGACGGTTCAACCGACAGATCATCAAAAATATTAGAAAAATACGCTAATCATGATTCCCGAATTAAAATTATCAATCAACCTAATCAAGGAGTATCAATTGCCAGAAATAATGGTATGATAATTGCCCAAGGAGATTATATTGGCTTTTGCGATTCTGATGATTGGGTAGATCCGGATTTTTACGAAAAGCTATATAATACTGCTATCAAATATGACAGCAACGTTTCTGTTGCCGGAATAAAAAAGGTTAAAAAAAATAACAAGGAATTTGACTTTTTAAGAATAAAATCCGAATATTATACAGAAGAAAATTTTGCCAAATTTGAACTGTGTGATGTTCCGGATTTTTGTTATGTGTGGAATAAAATTTATAAAAGATCTTTTTTAATGAAATACGAACTAAATTTCAAGCCAAATATAACTTTTGAGGATTTACTTTATACTCCGCAAGTTTTATATCACGCTAAGGGAGTTTGTTCCGTACCGAACACTTTTTATTATTATAAAACTCGAAACACCTCAATTGTACACAGTAAGTGCAATTCTGTTGATTATAAGAAAAACTGCCAAGTTTGTAGTGATTTTTTTAGGGAAATAAATATTGATATTAGCAAGTTAAAAACAGATGTAAAAAGATACAAATTTTTAGGATTTACGATTATAAAAATAAAATCGAAAGCATTTAATGTAAGTTCAGTCAAACGAATCGTATTGTACTTTATGAATTTACCGATATTAAATTTATGGATAGGACTGAAGTAAAATATTCAAAAATTAAACTAATAGCCAGACAGGAAGCTTCGTTGGTGCCTATTATTTTGGACTGTTAATAAAACAGCCGATAGTCGGACTTGAAGTGCCGCGGGTACCCAACATAGCCGTCGGTTTCAAAAAGCCGATAATGAGACTCGAACTCATGACCTACTCATTACGAATGAGTTGCTCTACCAACTGAGCTATATCGGCAATCGCAAAACAAGTTTAACAAAGTCATAATTACCTGTCAATGAAAAATCATTATAAACCCAAAAGCATTTTGTTTATGTTAGCGTTAAAATCCATCGCCGCAAACACAGCCCCCTCATTTCGTTTTAAATAAAAATAATCTTCTTTTAAACTCTCTAGCTTTGATCTACACTCTTGCACCAACGCATAATTATCCCCGTCTCGAGACAAAGAGTCAATCTTATCCGAAATATCCTGAAATGTTTTATCTAGAGGTTGTGCTTCTGTCAAGGTTATACCAACTAAAGATGCCAGACTCTTCGCTCTAGCAATAATTTCGGATTCTGCACTACAAGTTTTTTTAGACTCTGAAGTTTGAGAAGTCTGAACTTTTTGGGATAAAAGTTGTTTAATTAATGCTTGAGCTTCTTCCTCTGAAGATACTGAATTCGGATCTATTCCCAACGCAATCAATGCTTGACGAGTCACTTGGCGAAGTTTATTCGCACGAGTAAACAAAAATAGTTGCGAATTGATTGCGTTAATAGACATAAATATACTCCGAATTGCAAATCTGGTTTAATGTTTTTTGACATTTTGTCAACATTAATATCGGTAAAAATATAAAAAACTTTAATGTTGTTTTAAGATTTTGTTTTTTGTAATATAAACATGCACTAAGTTTTAAGAAGGAGAAAATTAAATGAAAAAATCAATTAAAGATTTAGGTGAAATTAAAGGTAAAAGAGCGTTAATCAGAGTTGATGTTAACGTACCTCTTGATGAAAACAAAAATGTTACTGACGATACAAGAATTCAGGCTATTGTTCCTACCGTTAATTATTTAACTGAACGTGGTGCTAAGGTTATTCTTATGGCTCACCTTGGAAGACCAAAAGGGGAGAAGAATATGGAATTTACTCTTGAACCGGTTGCTAAATATATGAGCAAAGTTTTTGGTCAAGAAATCGTGTTCATTCCATCTGTAGAGGAAGCTGATGCTTACGTTGAAAAACTTCAGGACGGACAAATAGCATTATTGGAAAATATTCGTTTCTACAAAGCAGAAGAAGCTAAAGATGACGATATGACATTTGCGAATGAACTTGCTAAGTTAGGGGATTTTTATGTAAATGATGCTTTTGGTGCCGCACATAGAAACCATACTTCGACAGCTAAACTTGCTAAAGTTCTAAAACCGGCTGTTTCTGGTTTGTTAATGGAAAAAGAGATTAGATGCCTTTCTCAGGCATTAGATAATCCGGAAAGACCTTTCACCGCAATAGTTGGTGGTGCGAAAGTATCTTCTAAAATCGGCGTTTTAGAAAACTTGCTTGACAAAGTTGACAATATGATTATCGGTGGTGGTATGGCTTATACTTTTGTTAAAGCAAACGGTGGTAAAATCGGTAATTCAATTTGCGAAGACGACCAAATAGAGACTGCAAAAGCTATTGAAGCAAAAGCTGCTGCAAAAGGTGTAAAACTTGTTATGGCAACAGATGTTTTGGTTGCGGATGATTTTTCAGGCAACGGTACTAACAAGTTCGTTAAAATCAACGAAATTCCTGACGGATTTGAAGGTGTTGATGCTGGCGAAGACTCTAGACGTGCGTTTGCGGATGTTATTAAATCTTCAAAAACAATTTTGATGAATGGTCCGGTTGGTGCATTTGAAAATCCTAAGTTTGCTGAAGGCACAAAAGCTGTTTTAGCTGCTGTTGTAGAAGCAACTAAAAATGGTGCAACTTCTGTTATAGGTGGCGGAGATTCGGTTTCTGCTGCTAAAAAATTCTTCAAAGCTGAAGATTTCACTCACGTTTCAACAGGCGGCGGGGCTTCCTTGGAATTTATTGAAGGCAAAGTTCTTCCGGGTGTTGCAGCTCTTGACGAGAAATAGAAAATACGAGAATTCTATAAAGGCATCGCAATTTGCGGTGCCTTTTTTAGTTGCCATTTTTGATGAAATTATTATATAATTGAGAAAAGGAGAGTTTTATGGGGAAAAATTCTGATTTGCTGGCTGTTGGTATCGTTGTATTGATTATCGGAGTTTTATTGCTGGCTTATTCTGCATCTTCTTATACAGAAATTCGTGCATTGAAGGGAAAAATTGATTTTTATGAACTGGAAAATAACAACCGCATGCCTGATAGTGAAAAATATACACAATTTTTGATGAATGCCGATTATTTAAATAAGAAACTTGATCAAAATAAAAATTTAATCATAAAAAATGCTGCCTGTGCTTATGCAGATTACGCTCAACATAATGCGATCGGGCTTTACCATTTAACTCAAAGTCAGGCAGATACATCTAAAAAGACTGTTGCACAAGGCAATATGAGATCTTTATATTCCGTACTTTCAAGTTATAAATCTTGTAAAAATACAAACAATTACAGAATGCAATTACAACAAATTCTTGACAGCGAAGATAAAATAAACGATTTCTATGAACAAGACAAAATTAATACATTTATAAATGGTAAATCTTATGTAGAACAAAACATAGAAGATTCTCCACAAAATGAGGAAGAATCTTATACAACACCAACATCAGAAGATACAATGCAAACAGGTGGTACATATTAATAAAAAACTATATTATGATTTTTAATAAGTTTATTGTAAGATATTATTGTAATTAGTTAAAAAGGAGAAGGCTAAAATGAAAAAGGTTTTACTATCGGTTTTTGTTGCTATATTAATTGCAATTCCTACACATGCAGCGACTTATAATGCTGCAAACAGAGTTCAAGAAGTTGGCGAACAACTATTAACAAAAAATGGAATTTCTGCGACAAACATTAAGTTTACAGTGGTATCAGATACCCCAAACAATTCTAACTTTATTTCAAACAAAGTAATCAATGTATCAAGTGCTGAGTTGGCTTTTGCCGGCAATGACAATGAAACAGCATCAGTTGTTGCTGCGGAAATTGGGCATATAATTTGTGGTCATGCTTCAAAAGATAAAGTAATTTCATTACTCCAATCAACTGCGGATACTAACATTACAACAAATGCAAGTGTTCAAACATTTGCCTCAAACTATAAAACTTCTAAACAAGACAAAGAAGCAGATCTTATTGCAGTTAATTTAATGGTTAATGCCGGTTATAACCCGCTTGCATTAATTGTTGTTTTGACTAAACAAACCGCAACATACTGGGATACGATTATTGGTCGTCCGGCAAATGCAGACAAAGCTCTAAATGTTTATGACTACATAAGCTATGTTTATCCTGAAAAATTAAAAGTAGGATATGGCTGCAATGAATACAGAACATTCCTTGCTTATGCTGAAAATATTACGCAGCTAAGAAGCAGCAACAAAAAACTCGCTGCCAAAAACGACAAAACGTATGCGAAAGCGAAAAAAAATACTGCAAATAAAATTACCAAATTTAAAACTCGCGGTGGTATAAGTGGCTGGGATGCTGTTTATGGACTTTTAAACGGAGCTCAATAATTAAACAAATATAGAGAAATGGGAAGCGGGTTTAACGCTTCCCATTTTTTTGTCCAATCTTGTTTTTGTCAACTGAAGCAATAAATTTTACTGCTTCATTTGAAGGTATCGCAAAACCTATTCCTATATTTGAGATATTGTGATCAGGGTTGTAAATTGATTGACTTATACCAATGACTTCTCCAGTAGAATTTAATAGAGGACCTCCGGAACAGCCCGGATTAATCGCAGCATCAGTTTGAAAACGATTTTTTACATAATCAATCCTAGAAATTATACCTTGAGTCAAAGTGTTAGAAAACCCGAACGGATTTCCTATAGTTAAAACTTTTTGCCCAACTTTAACATCCTCTGAATCACCAAAAGAAACTGTTTTCATTGGTTTATCCGGGTTAATTTTTAAAATTGCAAGATCTTTATTTTTAGCATTCATTTGTGCAACAAATTTTGCTTTGTAAGTTTGTCCGTTAAAGGTTGTAACTTCAATATCTTTTGCCTTATCAACGACATGGGATCCGGTTAAAATAAGCCCATCAGAAGTTATAACACATCCTGTACCGGCTGAAACGCCGTCTGGTACTTGAGCTTCAATAGCTACAATTGCCGGGCTGATTTTTTCGTAAACGCTTATATTAATTTTTTCATCATCCGCATAATTTTGCATTGACTGCGTACAATTCATTCCTGTTAAAAATATAGTCATAATTACAACTAAAATTTTTTTCATATTCACCTCGTATTTCAATCAATTATTTTCTGTTTCGAGGCTTAAAAGATATCCTCTTTATTGATTGTTTGAGGTTAGTTCTTGAAAATATTAAAATTTTAATGTATAATTCAGGGGGTAAATATTAGCGTAAACACTATTAAGGAGAAAACAATGAAAAGAATTGATTTATTCAAACAACATTTAAGTGAAAAAAGAGCAGTAAAAATTATTGCCGGTATCAACAATTTTGATCTTGAAAACATCAAAAAAGTTGTATCTTCAGCTGAAAAATCAGGTGCAAGTGCCGTTGATATCTGTGCAAGAGAAGACATCGTTTCAGAAATTCGTTCTATGACAGATATGCCTATATTTGTTTCATCAATTGTTCCTTCAGAACTTGTACGAGCAGTAGAACTTGGTGCTGATGCAATTGAATTTGGCAACTTTGATGTTCTTTATGAAACAGGCAAATCTTTCTCAGCTTCTGAAGTAATGAGTTTGGTTAAAGAAACAAAATTAATGCTTGGAGATTCAGATGTATTTTTCTGTGTGACAATTCCTGGTGAAATTTCTATCGAAGAACAAATTTCGATGGCGAAAGAATTAGAATCAATGGGTATCGATTTAATTCAAACAGAAGGTCATTATCATTCAAATTCTGAACTTTCTGGAGCAAGATCATTAATGGATAGAGCAGAATTGACAATTTCAAACACAATTGAACTTGTAAGAAATGTTGAAATTCCTATAATGACTGCAACTGGTATCAATCCTACAACAGCACCTTTTGCATTTGCAGCAGGTGCAAGTGCAATCGGTTGCGGATCTTGCATTAACAAACTCAGTTCAGATTTATCAATGGTTGCAACAGCTTCATCATTGGTTGAAATCGCAAGCAGAAACGCTTCCAGGGTAGCTGAATTAGTTTAGTTATATTAAGAATTGTAAATATATTTTAGAAAATTTAGCAATTTTTTGGAGAGAGAACACTTTATATTAATATATAAAGCTCTCTCTTCTTATTTAAACGGATAGGCCTTGAAATTCAAGGTCTTTTTTTTTATACCCTTGCAGCGAGCCAAGGGTATAAAACCTTGTATAAGTATATTTTTTGGCAAATAATTACAGGCTTTGCGTAGTGAGTAATCATTGTTTGTGACACAGTGTCAAAGCGGGATTTGTTTGAGCGGAGCGAGTTATTCCGCTTTTAGTTGAGCATTACAAATGATTAACGAACGAAGCTCAGCCTGCGGGTTTCTTTCAGGCAGCTTTCTTTGCCCGGGCAAAGAAAGCTGCCTGTCATAAAAAAACATATTTAAACATTTAAATATAATATGTGTTATGCTCTTGGAACAATATTTTTATTTGTGATAAAATCATTCCAGAGAAAGTTGGTATTATGAATTTCGATAAGGATATACTTATAAAAAGTATTAAAAAATTATCCGTCGCAAAGGTTCTTGTTGTTGGTGATCTGGCGTTGGATGAAATGATTTACGGTGATGCAGAACGTATTTCTCGTGAAGCTCCGGTGCTAATTTTGCAGCATACAAAAACTAAATTAATTTTAGGTGGTGCTTCAAATGCTGCACATAACGTTTCGACATTAAATAATGGACAAGTTGGTGTGGTCGGAGTTGTGGGAAAAGACTATCACCGTGATCTTTTGTATGAAACATTTAAAAAAGCAAATATTAATTACAAAGGTATTGTTGAAGACAAAGATCGTAAAACTATTGTAAAAACAAGGATTTCTGGTTCTATTACAACTTCAATAACCCAGCAAATTGTGCGTATTGACAGGCAATCTAAGGGTTTTATAAGCGAAAATACAGAAAAGAAAATTATTAAAAATATTGAAAAAGAACTTCCAAAGTACGATGCTGTAATCCTTTCAAATTATCACATCGGTTCTATAACACCAAAAATAATTGAATTTACAACAGAACTTGCAAATAAACTTGGTAAAATTGTTGTTGTAGACGCTCAAAGAGATCTTGAAAGTTATAAAAATGTTACTTCGATGACTCCAAACCTTCCTGATACTGAAAAGTCGGTCGGGTTTGAAATAAAAGGTGAAGAAGATTTGAAAAAGGCAGGTACAAAATTATTAAATGAAACTAATGCAAAATCGGTATTAATAACTTGTGGTGCAGACGGAATGTTTATTGCTATGCCTGAAAATAAATTTGAAAAAATACCTGTATTTAATAAATCAGAGGTATTTGATGTTACTGGTGCAGGTGATACTGTTACGGCAGTTTACTCCTTGGCACTCGCCGCAGAAATTGATCCTGTTTATTCGGCGGTGATAGGAAATCTTGCCGCAAGCCTTGTTGTAAGACAGTTTGGTTGTGCTACAACAACTGTTGACGAACTTATATGTGCTGCTCAAAAATTATAAATAAGAAGGAGAACTTCAGTATGGATAAGATTAAAGAAATTTTAAAAAAAATAAGAATTGTTGATGCAATTATTATTGTGTTTGTACTTGTAGCTTTGTCTGTCGGTTTTTTGACTTACAAGGGTTACAGGCAAACAGCTGACAAACAAATCGAAGCAACATCAAAAGTTGTATTCAAAGTTTATATGAGAGGGGTAACTTTCTCTGGCGAAGATATTCCTATGGTCAAGGGTGACAAAACATTTATCAGTATAAGAAATGTCCCTTATTCCGATTTGGAAATTGTTGATGTAAAAGCAGATAGAAGAAAAATTGTTCTTCCGACATTGAACTCAAAAAAAGTTGTAATTGTCGTAGAAGATGTTGCTCAACCGGATCTTTATGATGTTATCGTAACATTAACAGACACCGCAAAAATTACTAAAGACGGAGCAGTTGTCGGTGGAAACAAAATCAAAATGGGACTTCCTATCACGCTCGAAGGTCCAAATTACAGATTTACAGGTTCTGTTTCTGATATAAAAATAATTGATGCAGTTGATGATGAAACCGTTAACAGAGATATGAATACGACCGATGATGTTCAATAGAGCTTATTTGTACGAGAACAGTTTATTTTTACAAAATATCGACAAATTTATTTTGCCTTTAATTTTGCTAACCTTCGTAGTGTCAACATTTATGAATTCTGACACTATCGGATTTTTTGCATTGATAATAATGTTTTTGACATTTGTAAAACTCATTGCAACTCCAAATGAAAAACTAACTTTTAGCCATCCGGAAATATGGCTTGTGGCTTATTTTATGTTTGTATTAATAAGCCTTTGCGGATCTACATTATTTGCGTTGAGTTTAAAAGGGTTTTTCAAAACTTTTGTCTACATAGGTTATTATTTCTCAATTGCCATATATTTAAAAAATAATAAATCAAAAATACCTATAATACTTGGTACAATAGCTATTTGTACATCGATCGAAGCACTTATCGGCTGCTTTCAAAGTACTTTGCATTTAGATGCAATTTCCACATGGCAGGATACCTCAAGATTAAATCCGGAAGATGTTTTATCAAGAGTATATGGCACATTAAAACCATTTAATCCGAATCTATTTGGCGGATATTTGGTTTGTGGTTTGCCTGCTGTTATAGGAAGTGCATTTTACTTTTTTAATAAAAGAAATATTAAATTTTCTGCAATATCAATTGTGGCTTCACTTTTAACAATTTATGCAATATTACAAACAGGATGCCGCGGAGCTTATTTAGCCATGTTATTAATTTTTGCCTGTATATTTATTGTAACAGCAAAATTTTTCTGGAAAAGTTACAAAAAAATATACCTGTCGATAATTGGTACAGCTATAGGTACTTTTGTAATGGGAATAACTTTTGTTAATGCATTGAGACTTAGGTTTTTGTCTATATTTGCAATGCGGGGGGATTCATCAAATTCTTTTAGATTTAACGTTTATAATTCATCTTTGCAAATGTTTAAGGACAATTGGCTTTTGGGGATAGGTGTCGGGAATAAAAATTTCCGAGAAATTTACGGACTTTATATGAAAACGGGATTTGACGCCTTGAGTGCTTATAACATTTACCTTGAAACTGCGGTCGAAAGTGGAATTTTTGCATTGATTGCGTTTTTGGGATTTTTGTTTTCACTTTCTTATAATGGTGTAAAATATGTTTTAAATTCGAAAGATATAGAAAATATTATATTTGTTTCAATTTGTTTGGTTGCGATTTGGGGTGTAATGTTTCATGGTTTGGTTGATACAATATATTTCAGACCTCAATTGCAGTTTATTTTTTGGACATATGCTTCAGTAATCACATGCTTATGTAAAAACCGGTAATTCAGACAATATTTTTTTATACATTCCGGTGATTATTTTTTACAAAGCGTTCTGTACAATTCATATATACAGACTAATAGTGGAGTGAATTGTTATGTTTATTGGAAATTATAACGATTGCAGCACGTACAATCGTTTGGAAATGAAAAATGTAGATCAAAATATTCTGCCTTGGCTTGAAGATATTATAGATGAAAACAATTGCAGGATAGAACGTAAAGAATGGAAAAGTAAATATAATAACTACGTAGTATATGACTATGAACCCTTTTGTACAGAAGGGTTTGAAATCAATATCATAATTACATCAAGAGAAAATTCTTATTTGAATTTCATTAAATATTTGTATGATGAAAAAGTGAATACTATTGAATATCTTAATAACTGTATAACAATATGAAAAAAGGGAAGAATTTTATTCTTCCCTTTTTCAAATAATATAAATATTAAATTTATTATTCAGCGTCAGCAGCAGGTGCGGCTTCGCTTATTTGTTTAAAGCATTCTTTACAATAAACTTCCCGACCTGGAACAGGCTTGAAAGGAACTTGAGTCTGAGTACCGCATTTTGAACAAACGGCATCATACATTCTTCTTTCGCGTCTATTGTTTCTTCTTCTTGCTTTTCTGCATTCAGGACATCTTTTAGGCTTATTTACAAGTCCTTTTTCTGCATAAAACTCCTGTTCACCGGCAGTGAAAACAAATTCTTTTTGACAATCTTCACACACCAACTTTTCATCTTCGTACATTGCTTTTCTCCTGATTTTGTACTTTTAGCTCATTAACCACCCTTATTGTACACTTTTTTTTTAATTTTGCAAGGGGGGTGCTAATCAAAAAATTCCTTTATATCAATTGAGAAATATTTTGCAAAACTAAAAAGAGTCTCAATAGTTGGGAGATGTTTACCACGCTCAATACAAGAAATATGTTCTCTTGAAATATTAACGTATTCGGCAAGCTTTTCTTGTGAAATTTCCCGGTCAAGACGCAAATTACGAATTTTCCTCCCTATGGAATTTTTAAGCTTGCGAATACCCATAGAGTTATTCTTGCATGTAATGCAAATATTACAGTAATATCGATATTACAAAATATGGCTATAAAGCTTTCTATACATGGATTGACAGATTTTAATATTAATGATATTTTCCAAAAAAAGGAGAGATTATATGAAAAAAATTAAAAATGCTTCAGGGGTAAATGAAGAAAGTCGGTTTGGGTTACTAGTCCATAAGTTTCCCTCCCTAGCTAGTGAGGGTCAGGGTGGGTCTGTTCCCGTTAGGGGCAAACACACCACCACAGAGACAATCCCCTCTCTCTTTGTGAGAGGGAGCCAGCGTTGGCGAGCTAGCGAGACTTACGCTGGCGGGAGAGGGTTTAAGAAAGCAGCATTCACT
>JAFUUC010000086.1 GCA_017471365.1 bacterium | reverse complement strand
GCCCCTTGCGGGGAACAGACCCACCCTTAGTCCTTTTTCTATTACTCGAGCATAGCTCTCGAAAAGAAAAACCAAGCAATTCACCGGATTGTTTGCTCGGCAGAGTCTAGCTAGGGAGGGAAACTTATGGGGTAGTAACCCCAACCTACATTTGTCCCCACTCAAATGATACTGTGGGCGAGGGGTTATTTCCTTTTTATTTACCCCTGTGGTTCTCTCATGTTCTAAATTCTTCATATTTACCTCCAATCTTTTTATGATATATTATATAATTTTATTATATATCATAAAACTATATGTTATTTTATATAAATTGTCAATATAACGAATTTGCAAACTATAATGTATACATGATTAAAATCAAGTTACGGCAGCTTATATGGGACAATGACACTACTGCCACTGACATTCACAAAACAACAGGGATTAGCCAGTCTATACTTTCTGATATTGTGCGTGGAAAGCGAACTAATGTCGGGCTTGATATTATTAACAAATTGTGTATTTATTTCAAATGCGGTTTAAGCGATATTTTAGAATTTATACCTGAATAATTTTTATAAAAGGCAATTTTTCTTTACAAAAATACTTTATATAAGTACGGGGAAAAATTTTAGGAGAAAAAATGCCGATTACGACAAAAGTAACTGCACAAACTTTTCAGGATTTTGATGGTACAAATTTTACAACTACGGGTGCGGACTATCAATTAGTAAAGTTTGAAAATGGCAGTCTTGGTGCTTACACGGGTATAGGAACTGATTTTACGGATGCTACCGGTGTGATTTTGGATTTAAAAGGTTCAATGGGATATGGTAACAGTATTTTTAGTGGGGGATTCAGATTACGTCATAATATTGGAGAATCCTCTCAAACTGTGCAATTAAGGTTACAACCTGCGACTTTAACAGTACCGTTAGGTAAAAAGATTGATTTTTATGCAACACCGTATGAGGCTGCAAAACTCAATTATGGAACAGGAAAAATAGATTTTTCCACCGGAATCTATAGCGGAATATCATTTCAGGCGGGTAAGGCTCGTGTATTTATTGAAGGACAGTTATACGATGTAACCGCAATAAATCCTGAAACAACAGGGATAAACGCGGGTGTAACTATTCCTTTAGGTAAAAAATAAAAACGACCCCTTAAAATAAAAGGAGCCGTTTAGGATTGGAAGTTACAAAAAAAGTATTTTTTAAGCCATACCCGCAGGCTTTCTTTGTGCTGTAGCACCCGGGATTGACTGCCAGTTTGCTGCCATAATCTTTTTGAATGATTTCAAAGCTGTATCTTCAAGTTCACCGAGTTCTTCAGCTTCCATAATCAGTTCTCTAAGCGGCATTAACGCTCTTTGATCTCTCAAAACGCCCAATGCAGCAGCCGCACCGGCTCTAACAAGCTCATTTTCACTGCGATTTTTCATAACATCGATTAACGCAGGAACTGCTTTAATGTCATTCAATTTGCCTAATGAAGTCACAGCATAAATTCTAACATTTACCCATTCATCATAAAGCATATTAATAACTTTATCTACAGCTTTTTTGTTACCAATTTCACCCAAAGCACGAGTTGCATCACATCTTACATTAACTTTTTGATGATCAAGTGATTCCATTAAAGCATCTGTTGCAACATCACCGATTTCAATCAAAGCATCTGTTGCAGTGATACAAACTTGAGGGTTTTCATCGTTAAGAGCTTCTACAAGTGGTTCAACAACAATTGCACCGCCTAAACGACCTAATGCACGAGCTGCACGAACTCTAACATCAACATTTCTGTCTTCGCGTAAAGATTCAATTAAGTGAAGAGTTGCTTTTGAATCGCCCAACTCACCTAATGCTCTTGCTGCATACAATCTTACAGAACCGTTTTTGTCATTTTTCAAAACATCAATTAATGGTTCAACGGCTTTTGAATCGCCCATTTCACCCAAAATACGAGCTGCATTGTATCTGACTTTTTCAGAACCGCTTGTTCTTAAATCATTCAACAACTCATCAAATGTTTTCTTAACTTGTTTTTTCTTACTGTTCACACTAATTGTCATTACTTTCCTCCGACACAACAATAAACATTCACACTACTTACTTATATATAAAGATTTTTTTGCGAATATTATTGCCTATTTTGTTATAACTTTGTTAACTTTTTTTACAATCCATATTTCAAATTCGTGATATTTCTTACTACTGACTGGTTTCAGCGGTCAAAAATTTAATTAGGGTAACTCTGACACTTATTCATTCAGTAGTCTTATCTTAACACATTTTTCAAATAATTTCCTCAATTATATAAATTATTTTACAAATTTTTATAAATGTTTTTATAAAGATAAATGTAATTCAATAATAATTAAACTTTTGTATTAACAAAACTTAACATATTATTACTCACAATTGAGAGTAATAATAAACTCCGTTCCAACCCCAAGTTCACTATTTACGCTGATTTTGCCCCCATGCTTGTCAATGATCTTGCTGCTAATCGCAAGACCCAAACCTGTGCCAATTCCTACACCTTTTGTAGTAAATCCGGCGGTAAAAATTTTGTTAATATTTTCTCGTGAAATCCCACAGCCATTATCTTTGAAGCTGATAAATAATTTATTATCGCGAACTTCTGTTGTAATTGTAATTTTACCTAAATTGTCAATAGCCTGACAGGAATTTATTAAAATATTGGTAAAAACCTGATTTAACATATTAGGATAACATTTTATGAGCGGAATTTTTCCATAATGTTTTTCTATTTCTATTTTATTTTTAGTTTCGTGCCTTATTAAATCAAGTGTCAAATCTAATTCTTTATTAATATCAGCTTCTTGTAATTCAGCTTCATCGAGTCTTACAAATTTTTTAAGGGAAACGACAATTTTACTAATACGTTTAATTGCTTCAGAATCTATAGAATTTATTTGTTCGAGCATTTCTCTCAGATCAGAATCTTCTATTTTAGAAATCAATTTGGTCAAAATTTCGTTATTCGATTTTATTGAAGCTACCGGGGTATTAATTTCGTGTGCAATTCCTGCAACAAGTTGACCTAGGGAAGCCATTTTTTCCGAATTTATAAGTTGTAATTGGGTTGCTTTCAATTCATCAAGTGCTTGTTTAAGTTCTTTAACGTTCTTAGCGTTTTTTTGATAAAGTTCTGCTCTGATAATTGCGTTACCCAATTGGGATGAAACAGCATCAAGAATTTCTAATTCTTCATTAAGTTCACGTTTTTGATAACTCAAAAGCACAAGTACACCGATCATTTTTTGGATATGGAATACTGGAACTACGACACGTAAAACCGGTTGTTTAAAAGTTTCAGCTCCAACATATTCAACGAGAGAATAGCTAATAGAAACTTCTTGTGATTTTAATTTATTCATTACGACTTCATCAAAACATATATTCACTCCGAATAAAGAATTTTTTTCCCCGAAAGTTTCTTGAATACAAAAACCTTCCCCGGAAGTTGAAGCATAATAAGCACGAAAACAGCCAAACATCATAGATAATTCTTTTAATACAGAATTTAAAATCATAGAAATATCCATTGATTCTCTTATGATATTAGAAACTTTGTTGATTAAAGCGATTTTAAAAGCTTGAGTTTGAGCCTTTTGACGAATTTCTTGTAATTCATCATTTTCTTTTTGAAGTTCTTCAAGCTGATTTTTAAATCTTTGCTGTTCTTTTTTATTATCTTGGAGTAACACTTGTGAACTTACGTCGGTCAAAAATATAATGGTATAAATTCCACGTTTAACCGAAGTCAAATCATAGTAGCTAATTTCGCCTTGCAATGAAGTATAAGAAACTCTTGCAAAAAAATTTTGTTCAGAAACAATTGCTTGGAAAATCGGAGAATAAAGGTCGACATTTTCACTGTCCATGGGACACATTTCAAAGTTCATACGGTGTGCAAATTTTCTAATATCACCAAAGGTATTAAAAATACGGCAAAAAGTATTGTTTTTAAAAACAACCTCCTCATACCCCTTCACAACTATTACAGGATCCCTGTATTGGTTAAAAAAGTCGAACTTTTTCATAATAGAATTATAATTCAATTGAATAGACCTGTAAAGAACTTGTAGACTTCTGAGTATTTTGATGATATAATGTTGAAAAACGGGGAGAGAATTTTATGCAAGAATTGAGCAAATTTAAAGTTATAACAGTTGTATTTTTGTGTTTATTCGTGTTTGTCATTGGAGTTATTTACACAAACACTAAGGAAATGGCAGAAAGTAATACCGGTGAAAAAATAAACAATGCAAGAGAAAAAATAACTAACGAATTTCACTCAGAAAGAGAAAATGTTAAAACTAATCAAGCAAATATTGAAGATTTGAATAGCCGCTTAAATGACTTAAGACAACAAGTTCATGAATTAAAATCAAGCGGAACCGGCATGAATTGCAAAATTCGTGGGGTTATGGGTTCAAATGGGCTAGAAGATATTTCCGGTGAAGCTGCTTTTGAAGAAGCTCGATATAATGGAAAAGATCTAGTTTTGACTTGTAAATTTTAATAATTAGTAGAAAATTATGACAACAACCGTTGGGATATTAATATCCCAACGGTTGTTGTTTATTATTATTCGTTTGCAACACAAATAAATTTATTAGTAGAATAATTACGGTAAAATAAGTTTGACCACCACGTGCCATTTTCAGCAAATACTCTTCCATTTGCACCATTAGCGGAGGTATCTGGTGCATCTTCATTTGCAAGTAATGCAACAGGATCACTAAAATCTAAACCTAATTTATTTATTAAACTTTGATCTATATTTAAGTTATCTACTTCAGGTCCCTTTGCAGAAATGTTATTGGTATGGTACACTTGCCTTGCGATATAAGCTAATTCTTCCATGCTAGGTAAGTGACCACCCATGTCCCTACAAGTTACTAATGCTCCTACCCAATAGTCATTTTCATATGGACAATACGTTATGCCATCAAATTGATTAATATAATCACTGCACTTAACACGATTATTAGCTTTATCTATCAATTTAATGATTTTAATATCACCAATTGTCGCAAGTATAGCAGGAGCTTCTGAAATGTTGATTGTTGCTTTGTTCATGGCAGTCAAATCTTTTCCCACTCTATTTGGCATGCGGCTGCCATTTAAGTCATACAATCCGTCTACACATGAGTGTATCTTTTTGTTATCAGATTTTATACT
>JAFUUC010000085.1 GCA_017471365.1 bacterium | reverse complement strand
CAACATAACTGCTAAAAATAGCGGTGATAACGGTCTTGAAACTGCTGATACAAGCAAAATTGCAGTTAATAACGGTAATATAAATATTGAAAATACAAAAGGAACATTATCTGCAAACGGCAAAATTGAAAATACAAAAGGAAATACAACAATTGCAAATTCAGGTTCAGTCGCAAATATCGGCGGTACAGTTCTTGCAAAAGAAGGTAATATTGAAATCTCGAATTCCAATGACGGAGCTTTGAATATTAAAGGCAATATCAAAAACGAAAACGGCAAAATTGATATTACAAACAGCAGTAATGAAGGAATGAATTTGGTCGCAAATTCAGTTGTTGAAAATGTCAAAGGCAATACAACCATAACAAATAATAACGGTGATTTGACTATTGCTGAAAATGCAGAAGTTAAGAATACCAAAAGCGGAAATATCACAGCCGAAAACAAAGGCGGTAAGTTCACTATCGCAGGTTTGATGCAGCATTTAGGTATCGGAAACATAACTGCTAAAAATAGCGGTAATGATGCACTTAATATCGCAACAACAGGTAATGTAATTGCAGCAAACGGCAATATTGATATTCAAAACTCAAATGCAGGCGGTTTGAATGTAGAAGGTAATGTTGCTGATACAAAAGGCAAAACTACAATTACAAACACTTCTGCTGACGGCATTAAGGTTGCTACAACAGGAAAAATAAATAATAATGACGGCAATATTGAAATTTCAAATACAGGTTCTAACGGTATAAGTATTGAGGGTTCAGTAAAAGCCGATAAACAAAATATCGTAATCACAAACAAAGATTCAAATATTACAATAGGTGAATACGCAAGTGATAACGATAATTATATCAACGCAGTAACAGGAAATGTAGTCGTAAATCAGACAAACGGTGATATTCTTAACGGAATTACCGATACTGATACAAGTGCAAAACACCAAAACCACGACTTAGGTAATGCTAACCACAGTTACAAAACGCTTATTGCTTCCGGTAACGATTTAATTATCAACGCAATAGACGGTAATATTGGTTCTACAACAAATGCAAATCCGGGCGTTTCTATTGATGCAAGCACAAGAGATTACACAGAATCATTAAATATTAATGTGGGCGGAACTGTTAGCACACGTGCAACAAATGAAAATAATTCAGATAAAAGACTTGTAAATATAAGAGCAAAAGACTCAGATTTGAACTTAAAAGATGTAACCTCAGAAGGTAATGTAATCTTGACAGCTGCTGATTGGAAACAAGCAGATACAAGACCAACTCCTGATGATGAAGAATACTTCAAAGGTTATTCGGTATTGAGTGCAAATACAGGAAATGATGTTTCAGTTACAGGTCAAAACATTTCAATTATTGCAAGCGATCAATTAGGTAATGAAGAACACAAACTTGTTTATATGCAGGATACTTTGAATGCACCTGATTCAATGGTAAGTTTTGAAACTGAAAATGATTTGTATATGACAGGTAAAGCAAATTCAGCAAATGAAACAAAAATTTATCAGATAATCTCTAAACATGGAAGTATTGATTTAGACTTTGAATCAGATGCCGCAATCAAAGAAATTACAGCAAATAAAGGTTTGACAGTAACTCAAAAAGCTCAAAACTTAACGATTTATGATTTGGGCATGCCTGTTTCAGCTCAAGGGGCTTCAACACCGTTTGAAGATATGTTAAACTCTCATGATGATTTGGTTTACGGTATTGATCCTGTTACTCCTTCAAATAGTGTTATACCAAATTATATAAATATAAGAGCCCTCGATGCTATGGAAAATGCCGGCAGGTCTGAATCTAATTTAAGAATATACAACGCAACCGTAGCAGGTAATCACGGTGAAAATACACAATACTATGAAAACGGTACAAGACTTGCTGATGTTACTCTAATGGCAGATAACATTTATGCAAATTCTTATAAAGCACCTGATTCAACAGTATCAACAAAGGCAAATCCAAACGGCTACAAACAAACAGGCAGAACATATACAGACGAAGCCTTCGGCGGTGACGGAAGTGTTGTTTATGAGGCTCATGGTATCAATGCTTATGGTGACGGTGAGCCAATCGCATTAGACATATTAGGTGTAGATGCTGATATCGTAAATGCATTAGTTTCAAATCCTAACAGAGATAAATATACAACTCAAAAATCTGTAAGCACAACACCTGCAAAATTCTATAATGCTAATGATGAAATCGCATATTATGGAACTGATTTTAAGGCTAAGAATGTGGCAATTTCAGTAAATGATTATGCTGATACAAATAGAGGTGTAGTATTCGATACATTATATGCAAATAATGCTTATGTAAATACAAAAGACACTAACTTAAATGTTGAAAATGGTTATATAACAAATTATGCAGAAATCCGAAATAATGACAAAATCGCTGTGGTTGATAATGATTTCAGAAGAATTGTCAGCCCTGCAAATATTCAATTATATACTCAAAAGACAGGTTCATTTGCATTAGGCTTAGATAGAACAATAAATATGACAACCACAGCACCGACTGTTTATAATAATCCTCACATGTTGGTAAACGGTTATCATAGTGAATGGAATTTTGTAAACAAAGGTCAAAAAGAAAGCAAAGACCTGTATGAAAATAAAAAAATGTCAGAATATCTTGACAAGTATAAATACAACGAACCTCAAAAGCGTATCAGCGAAAGATTTGATACAACAAATGATACAGGTTTAAGTTCTGACTTTGAAATTTTAGATATTTCAACAACAGGTGCTTCTGTAAAGAATGATAAGAAATTAAAACGAGGTAAAAAGACAACAATAACAATTAAATTTGATGATGTTGATATTACTGTAAATGCAAAAGTCGTGAAGGTTGAAGGCAACAAAGCAGGGTTACAATTTATAGATATGCCGAAAGATGTTGCAAACAAAATCCTTTACAGATATATGCAAAGAGCAGATTCAATGAAATCAAACTTAATGACCTCATCATTATAACAATAATCAAAAGGAGAAGAAATGAAAAACAAATGTTCATTAGTGTTAGCAGGGTTAATGTTAAGTGCATGCTTATGCGGTAGTGCTTACGCACAAAATATTGCAGTTGTAGATGTTCCTGCTGTCGTAGCAAAATCTGCACAAGTTCAAGCATTGAAAAAAGAACAGGAAACGAAAGTTAAGGAACTTGAAAAATGGCTGCAAACTGCCAAAGCTGATGTTGAGAAACAACAAACAGAAGCCGGCAAAGAAAAATTACTAAAAAAATACAATGACGACTTCGCTAAGAAAAGAGAAACTATTGCAAAAAACTATCAAACTAAATTACAAGCCATTGATAAAAGCATATCAGACACTATTGCGGCAACCGCAAAAGCAAAAGGTTATGATATGGTGATATCAAAAGGAACAGTATTATACGGCGGTGATGATATAACAGCCGATATTCAAAAGGTTGTAAAATAAATCAAAAGGGATAAGCAAAACGCTTATCCCTTTTTCTATTTTACAAATTCCCAATGATATCCGTATGAGGTTTTTTGTTTTCCACGACAACATTGTTTGATTAAATCGGGGTCGCAACAGTTATAAAAATTTTCCCTAATTTCAGAAACCCAACGGCTTGCTTGTTTTGCGTTTTCAAAAATCTGTCCTGTTTCTACACATCTGACATTTTTACATATGTGACCTATTGATCTATATTTTTCAACTCTGTCTTTGATTCTATTAAATTGTTTTTCTTCAACTTTGTAATTACCCATTAAAACATTTTCTTGTTTTAGGGTTATAAAACATTTTTTATCATACAATACTCTTTTTGGTTCGAGTTCTTTTAGCAGGGAATTGAATAATTTTTGCGTTGGTCGGAATGTTCCTATTATCTCGTTTCCTTGCCGGAGCAGTACAGTACATCTGTTTTTCATTTTCATTATACAAAATTTCCTCTCTCATAGGCTCGCATAGTTCCGACATTTGCAATAAACCCATTTGCAAGCCCATATAAACGGCATCTATTGCAGTATGAATTTCACCAAGATCCCCGATGTTGGTGAGCAAGTTGCCTGTCTTATGGATGAGAATGCCGAAGACGGTGTTGTTTTAGGAGCAATTTATACAACGGAAGATACTCCGCTAAATACAAGCGAGCAGGAAGCTGCCGCAAACTTTGAAGACGGAAGTTTTGCAAATATAGACAAAGAGACACAAACACTTACCCTGTCATTCCCCAATATACATTTAATCGGAAATATAACGCACGAAGGAACTTTAACAAATACTGAGGGCATAAAATCCAATGCTGATATTACGGACAAAAAATCTTCTATGCAAGCGATGAGGGATATTTATAACGATCATAAACACACAGGAAATCAGGGAAGTCCGACATCTGCACCTAATAAAACTATGTAAATGAGTATATAAAATGACAAATTTAAATGAAATAACTTTTGTTGATTGGCAATGCAAACTCAACGAAATTGGCGGTATAGCTGAGGGCGTTGAGGATATAAATCAATGCATCGCAATTATTCTGCAAACTCAAAAAGGTTCTGATCCTCAAAGACCTACTTTTGGATCGGACATTATGAAATATGTCGATTATCCCGTTAATATTGCAAAAGCAAATATTATAAGGGAAACAATTGATGCGATAACTCTTTGGGAAACGAGAGTCAAAGTTAATAAAACCGAAGTTGAAATTGACGGTTCGAGCATTCTAATAAAAGTCGAATTTGCTGCGGAATGTTTCACCGTCAAAATCGGGGTCAATCACCATTTAACAGGGCTTGCATAACAAGTAAATTATCACCGTAGCAAAGACGATTAAACCAATTTTGACCGTCTATGTTTTGGTATCTGCCTTGAAATAAGTTTACTTCTTTTCTTACAGGCAATACATATTCATTAGTTTGCAAAGTAATACGGTTATCACTTTCTAACCGTTCCATAATTCTTTCAACTTCCTTTTTGCCGTCAGCGACAATTTTCGGAAGTTGCTCAATTAAACTTTCCATACTAACACCGCCCTATGATTTATACACTCACTTTCAAAGTGTACTCATATTTTTTAAAGAAAATGAGTACAAATTCATAATATATGAATTGAAATCATTTTTCAAGTTTTTAATGATTTGTATTCGTTTCAAATTTAATCTTTTACAAATACCATGGAATAGAGGGTTCAGAATGGACAAGAAGATATTATTAGGTAAAAGATTAAGAGAATTAAGAAAAAGGAAAGGTATCAACCAAGAAAAATTGGCTGAACTTATAAATGTTGACCCTACAACTATAAGTAATATTGAAAATGGTAAAAATTATCCCTCATTGATAAATCTTGAAAATTTATTAGATGTTTTAGATAGTTCTTTTCTTGATGCGTTTGATTTTGACCATAAAAATAGTCATGCAAACTTGATTAGCGAAATAACAGAAAAATTAAAAAATAATCCTGAAAAAATAGAAGATTTTTACAAAATTGTCATCGCCTTAACAAAATAAATTCATTATGTCCGTTTTTGACATATTTTCATGTTACACTCATTTTATGGATAATAAATTGAGTTCATTTCTTGATAAAGATGATTGTTATTTTATTCATTACGCAAGTAATGGGTTTTATAACGGTTCAAGTCCTGCTCCGAGAATATCTTGCATAGTTATTTATAATCTCAAAACAGATAAGGGTTATAGATTTTTAATCAATGACCATACTGACGGTAATTCATTGGAACAAGCAGAAAAATTAACTCTTGAAAATTTTAAAATGGTATTTGATAAAATTCCAAATGTTAGTTTTATCCATTGGGGTATGAATAATAACGGTTTTGGATTTAAAGCAATTCAAGCAAGGGCAAAAGATTTTGGAATAGATTTACCCATGCCTGATAACGACCATTTATTTGACTTATCTTCTTATGTTGCTTATATTTCTGAAAAGAAATTATCTATAAAACAAGTATTATGGTTTAATTCTCTTTTGATAGGTGATGATTATTTAGATGGTAAGACAGAGGCAGAATATTTTAATAAGGGTAAATTCGATGAGATATACCGTTCTGTTGATTTAAAAGTTCGTGGTTTTGCCGATGTTGTCAAACTTATTCAAGAAAACAAACTTAAAACTGATGCACCGTACAGGCATGATGACGGTTTAACAAAAGAAGAAAGACGGCAACAGGCTCTCAAACTTGCAGAAACAAGAGAAAAAATGATTAAGGATATATACGAGCATAACAGGAAAGTCCAAGCACACAATGAAAGAATTATGGCTCATAACGAAAAAATAATGGAAGAAATGGAAAATATTGAACCTGAATACGAAGAAGAACATCATTTATTTTTCTTTGACTTTGACCATCCGTTGATTTCAATGTTTGCTAATTGGTTTGTAAATAGAAAATAACTGTCAAAAGTAGATTAAATTAGACTTTACACCATTTGTTATAATTAAGTTATGGCAGATAAATTTGGCAATAAAACAGGTGGTCGGCAAAAAGGAACACCTAACAGAAAAACAAAGGAACTAATAGAATTATTAGGCGACTATAACCCTGCTGAATCGCTTTTAGAGATATTGAAAAGCGACAGAGTACCTATTGACCTAAAAATTAAAATAAACCTCGATTTAATGGGGTATCTATATCCAAAACGCAAATGCGTTGAATCCAAAGAACAAGTATTACTATTCACTAATCCCGAAACGGTGGAAGATGTAACAGGCTATCTTGATATTTAAGCCATACATTTATTAAAAATTCATAGTTTATATATCCATAAAACCTTATGATTATTATATTTTAGCCCTATATTTTAGTAGTCAAAATGTAGGGCTTTTTTATTGTGTGTTTGCTATAATAATCAAATTCATTTTAATAATTTTTGAGAATTTTTGAATAAAACTGCGTAAATATTGCGTAAATTTTCATTTTAGAACTTTATTTGCGTAAATTAAAAATCGCTAAAACCCTTACTATATAAGGACAAAAAAATATGCCGCAACTCGGAATTGAACCAAGGACACAGGGATTTTCAGTCCCTTGCTCTACCAACTGAGCTATTGCGGCAACTTTTTAATTTTCAAACCCATGCGGGTTACAATAAAGATTGTACATACTGAATATTCAAAGTCAAGAAAAGCTAATTCTGAGCAGTCAAATAACATGTTACATTTCTGCCCTCAAATGAAGGTTTCTTCTCAACTTGAATTCCACCAGCAGACTTAATATCTTCAATAAACCTGTTTGCCAGATCAAAAGCAAGATTCGAATGCTGCATTTCACGTCCACGAAGCATGACAACAACTTTTACTTTATTACCTTGAGAAATAAATTTTTTAGCACTTTTCAAACGTACTTCATAATCATGCACGTCAATCTTATAACGCATTTTAACTTCTTTTATTTCAACAATGTGTTGTTTTTTCTTAGCTTCTTTAGCTTTTTTTGTTTGTTCGTATTTATATTTGCCGTAGTCAAGAATTTTTGCGACAGGAGGAGCTTGATTAGGACTAATTAAAACCAGATCCAAATCCGCTTCTTCCGCCATTTTTAAGGCTTTAGACGTTTGTACTACTCCGTGATTTTCACCGTTTTCATCTATCAATCTCACTTCACGAGAGCGGATTTGAGCATTCATTATCACTCTGTCCTTAGATCTATTATCGTTTGCTATGGTTTTATCTCCTATATTCAACTTATAACTACCGCTCCATATTAACACGAACATGCAAAATAAAGCAATCCTTGAATTTAAAACAATATTTTTTTTATTAAGTTTTGTAACTTGGTTAAAATAAGGACAAATCAGGCTTTTGTAAAATTATTTTAATAATTTATTATTTCTTTTAAAGTTTTAAGCAATATATCCGATATATATAACATACAGATAAGGAAACATTTACCGGACAAAAAATTAAATAAGGAGTATTAAGAATGAAGAAAACAACAGAAGTGAAACTTGAGGGCTTAGAAATGGCATCCAATGAAAGTGTAGACATGAACATTCCCTTGCAAGAACTGTTTGAAGAATGTTTGAATTTTATTTCTGTATCATCTTTTGATATGTAGAAATGGGTAAAATTAAAAAAAGAGTAAGTTGCACAAACATCTTACTCTTTTTGTTTTATAAAGATAAATTTACAATTTAGCTGCATGTATATATACACATAAAATCTATTGTAATAAGATATTGCTTGAGAAGGGAGCAAAAATGAAGAAAAACAGATCACTCTCAGCAATTACAACGATATCTATTGCATTTTGTTTGATTGGGAATTGTGCTTTAGCCGATTTTCGAGAGCATTTTGATATGGGGCAAAGTTATTTATCTCAATACCAATATTCAGGTGCTATCTCTGAATTCAAAAGTGCATTGAGAATAAACTATATGGATACATCGGCAAGGATAGGTCTAATTAATTCTTTTTTGGCAAGAGGAACAGAATATGCAAATAAGGATAGAAACTACGCAAAAGCCGCAGACGACTTCAGAAGTGCATTGTTCTACCTGATGTATTATCCAAATGCTAACGCTGTTCAAAATTCTTCTCAAGCGATTAGTCAGGTTACAAACAACCTTGAACGCTGCCTCGAAGCGACCAATTTTGATCAATCATCTAGAAACCGATTTAACAATGCAAAGAAACTACGTGCAGAAGGTAATTTTGCAGCTGCCGGTTATGAATTTCAACAGGCACTTGGAGATAAGTCACTGCAAAAAGATAGTTTTGAACAAGTCGGAGATATAATGAAACTTTTAGGTAATCTACCAAAAGCAGAAGATTATTATAAAAAAGCTGTTGCAGTTGAACCTGGTGACTTAAATTTACGTCTTACTTACGCAAAAATTTTAGACTCAAACAATAACACTGATGAGGCTGACAAACAGTACAGTTATGTACTTGAAAGAGCTAATACCGATAACAAAGAAATTTTATACATACTTGAAAGAACTTTTCAAAAGAAATTTGAAGCTTCACCAAGCAATTCAAATCTCGCAGCTAATATGGGTGCAATTATGCAAAAGCAAGGTAAATTTGATCAAGCACTTCAATACTATATGAAATCAGAATCACTTGATCCGTCAAATATAAATACAAGAATCAATATCGGAACACTATATCAACAAAAAGAAGACTACCGTACTGCAATTAAAATGTATGAATCGGTACTAATAGTTGAACCGAATAACATCAATGCAAATCTCTACAGAGCTCAGTGTTATGAAAAAATCGGAGAAACTAAAACAGCTCAAGATGGCTACAAAAAAGTTCTTGCAATGGATCCTGATAATAATTACATAAAGTCTCAAATGGTAGAAAATGTTAAAAAAACATCAACTCCGCAACAATTTGTCGAATATGTAACTTTAAACTTTGCCAATTCAAATCCATCGTTAATAATCTATGATTACGCAATTGAACTCCATAAAGATAATAAATTGAATGATTCCATTTACATGTATAACGAGGCAATACGTATAAATGGAGGAAAAACGCCTGAAATGTATGTAAACCTTGCACTTGCTCAAGCTCAAAAAAATGACTACAATTCAGCACTTGCAACTTTACAAAGTGTACAATCGAAATTTTCTAATGACAAAACTATATCATCTACACTAAAAAATATTCAACAGATGAAAACCGATTCTCAGTTAGCACAAGCTTCAGAATTTTATAACGCAAAAGATTACAAAAATGCCATAAACGCATATCTATCAGTAACTCCGGCGACAGCAGACACTATGCTTGGTGTAGCCACTTCATATCAAGAACTTGGTGAAACAAAAAACGCAATCGAATATTATAAAAAAGCTCTTGAACTGAAACCTATTGACTCTGATATCGCATATTACATCGGGGCTTTATATGGAGAGTTAGAAGATTACGACAATGCAAAAATTTATTTAACAAAAGCTGTAACATTCAACAAGAACAATAAACAAGCCGCACAATACCTGTCATCAATTGAAGAATCCGACAGAGCCAACTTACTGAACGATGCAATAGTACTTTATGACGGTAACAAAATAGATGAAAGCTTAGTTAAATTTAATCAAGTACTTGCAAAAGATCCTCAAAATGCCTATGCACTTTACTATAGAGGAATGATTTATGACTCAAAAGAAAAACGTAATGAAGCAATATCAGATTTAAAGAAAGCATATGAACTAAATAAGGATTTTACAATTTGCAATTATATGATAGCATCAGATTACGATGCACTTGGCAAATACAAAGATGCATATAACTATTACAGTGCCTATGCAAATTCCAATGCTGAAGATGACGAATACAAACAATATGCAAAAGCACGCTCTGAAGAACTAAAACAGTATGCAAAATAGAATTTCACACCTATTACAAAGTCGAGTTTCGCTTGCACCTATGGCAGGAGTGACTGATTATGTTTTGAGGAGTCTTGTAAGAGAGTACTGCCCTGATTGCCTTTTAACAACCGAAATGATAAGCTCGGAGTTTTTAGCACAAAACAGGGATCAAACTGAGATTTTAAAATCTGATGAAGATCATCACCCTATAGCATATCAGATTTGCGGTCACAAACCTCATTTGATGAAACAAGCAGCACAGAGACTTTCTGTTCAGGCAGACATCATTGATATAAATATGGGCTGCCCTGTGCGAAAAGTTGTTTGCGGACACGATGGTTCAGCTTTAATGAAGGAACCCGAACTGGCATATGATATTGTTCAGGCAGTGAAAGAAGGAACAAATAAACCGGTAAGTATAAAATGCAGACTTGGGTATAGCCAGGACGATATGAACTACGTTGAATTTTGTCAAAAAATGCAAAATGCCGGAGCAGAATTTGTTACAATACACGCAAGAACACGTTCCCAAATGTATTCAGGCAAGGCCGACTGGACTAAAATTAAAGATTTAAAAGAAAACATTGATATTCCTGTATTCGCAAATGGAGACATAAAGTCTGTTAAAGATGCGATTTTGTGCCTTGAACAGAGCAAAGCGGATGGTATTGCTGTAGGCAGAGGAGTTCTCGGAGATCCTGCTCTTTTATATAGAATTAGTACCTACATACAAACAGGCGAAATACTACCGGACCCCTCAGCAGAGGAAAAAATTGAACTTATGAAGCATCACCTTGCAAGAGAAATTGAGTTCAGAGGAGAAAAAGTCGGGGTTAAATTTTTTAGAAAATTTTATCCATATTACATTTCAGGGATTAGAAATGCCTCAAAATATCGTGGGGTGCTTGTAATGGAAGATGATTATAAACAATTACTAAAATATTTTGACATAATCAGCACAGACAGTCTCAATCAAACTGAAAAAGTTTAAAAATATCTATATTTATAGTGCTGGCAAGCTTGAAAAGAGTTTTGAAAGTTATATTGCGACGTCCACATTCAATATCACTTATATAATGAGCATCGACGTCTAATTTTTCTGCAATCTGTTCTTGAGTAAACTTATTTAATAATCTGTAATACTTAAATTTTATCCCGAACTTCTTACAAAACTCATCATAATCCATTTGAATATGATATTAGTAATATATTATTTAATAAATAGTATTGATAAATACATTAGTGTATATTATAATATACATGTAGTATTAGACATAAGGAGTATGAATTATGGGAATTATTAACCTTAAAAATGGGACAAACGCAAAATTATTTTTATTTATTCAAAGGAGCAAATGTAGGTTGGGGTTACTACCTGTTAACTTCCCTCGCCCACAACATCATTTGAGTGGGAGAGGGAGCAGTTGTAGGCGAGGTACGAGCCATACAAATGCGGGTGAGGGTACTACGCACAGGGATAAATCATACACGCCACCAATGAAAGGACTTCCTCCCTTCGAGGGAGGGCTAGGGTGGGTGCCATCCCGTAAGGGTAAACGTGCAGCCACAGCAAAAACTTCCTCCCTAGCTAGGGAGGAAGTAAGGGTGGGTCTGTTCCCCGTCAGGGGCAAGGCAGCCTTCACACTCGCCGAAGTCCTTATCACCCTTGCAATTATCGGCGTAGTCGCAGCACTGACTCTGCCAACACTGATCGCAAAAGTGAACGAAAAAGTCGACGGTAATCAGAAAAAAGTCACCAAAGCTAAGCTTATTCAAGGACTTAACATGTTAGATCTTCATGGCGGGATCAATAATACGTATAGTAGTACCGCTGAATTTGCAGAAGAATTAAGCAAGTACATGAAGATTACAAAGATCTGCGACGGTACTAATTCCGCATTTAGTGAATGTATTCCGTATAGTGAAATAACATACAACAACGGAACGGAAGATAAAACCGTTGAAATTACTAAATTAAACACAGCAAATTCTTTAGGTTTGGGAACAGTAACTGATGAACAAGAATTTATGGCACCTGTTGCAATGGTACTAGCTGACGGAACGCCTATGTTTCTTACTTATAATAAGAAATGTATTTCAGATCCGGATAGTATAAAATCTGATAATAAGAAAATTCATGGTTGTGTAGACGGATTGTATGACTTAAATGGCAGTCGCATGCCAAATAGAGTGGGCAAAGATTTGACGGCTATGAACAAAGCTTCAATCAATATCGCAGAAGGTCCTGCTGTCTTAGCAACAATAGCGGGTTATGACATTATTAAACAGGCAGATTCATCATCAACAGGACAGCCACCGGCAAAGAACTGTGAAGATTACTTAGGAAACTCCAAGTATCCTGAAATAACCCACTGCCCATACTCAGGAGAAACAGATTACTGGGTAGGAGCGGTAGTAACGTGTCGTGACATGGGTGGTCACCTACCTACCATGACAGAATTAGCAGACATAGCAAAAGCAGTATACCCACGCCTCTCAAGCGTAAGTGCTTACCAAGGCTACCAATCCGCCGCAAGCTGGGATACTACAGAGGTAGCAAAACTGGGCATTGACCCTTCTTCTGTTTCGGGCTTCATCCTGTGGTCGTCAGAGGAGTACTCGAGTACGAGCGATGGCTCTCGCTTCCGCGACTTCGGCAGTGGTGGCACGTACGGTACTAGCGACTACCGTCGCTATTACGACTTCCCGAGGTTTGTTTGCCTAGCGGATAATTAGAAGATAACTCCAATTCAAATGCTATTTATTTAGAATATTTGTAGTATAATATCCTTGTTACTAGTTAAGGGGATCCACCCGGGGTAATATAAACAGGCCTACAGACGTAACTGTTCGCCGCGTAAATTACCCGCAAAGAAAGGATAGAAAATGGAAAAAAACAACGAAACACTCTCTATTTTGAGACACTCAACTTCACACATCATGGCTCAGGCTGTACAAAGTTTGTTCCCAGCAGCAAAGTTAGCTATTGGACCGGCGACTGCCGAAGGGTTTTACTACGATTTTGACCTCACTGATGGTCATGCTTTTACACAAGAAGACCTTGCTAAAATCGAAGAAAAAATGAAAGAAATCGTTAAACAAAACTTGACTTTTGAAAAATACGTTATACCTGATGTGCAAACTCAAATCGACGAATTTAAAGCTCAAGGAGAAATATACAAAGCGGAACTTTTGGAAGAACACCGCAACGATAATCCGACGCTCTATATAACAAAAGACAAAGACGGTAATGCTCTATTTAACGACCTTTGTGCTGGTCCGCATTTGCCGAACACTTCATACATCAAAGCTAATGCTTTCAAACTTCTTAAAGTTGCGGGAGCATATTGGCGTGGAGATGAAAAGAAAAAAATGCTTCAACGTATTTACGCAACAGCGTACTGGAATAAAGAAGATCTTCAAGCATACTTGACATTTCTTGAAGAAGCTGAAAAACGAGATCACCGCAAACTCGGAGCAAAACTTGATCTTTTCTCAACCCGTGAAGAACTGGGAGGCGGACTTGTTTTGTGGCATCCAAATCTTGCTGTTGTTCGTGAACAAATCGAAAACTACTGGAGAGAAGAACATCGCAAACGTGGCTATGTAATCGTTAACACTCCTCAGATTGCAAAATCAACTCTCTGGGAAATTTCCGGTCATATGGATCACTATAAAGAAAATATGTTCTTTGTTCAAAAAGATGATGATTCGGATGCTCAGTTTGTTGTAAAACCAATGAATTGCCCATTCCATATACTTATCTACCAAGCAAACAGATATTCTTACCGGTCTTTACCTTTGAGAATGGCAGAACTCGGTACTGTTTATCGTAAAGAAAAATCCGGTGCATTATCCGGGCTTACCCGTGTTCAAGGCTTTACTCAAGATGATGCACACATTTTCTGCACACCGGAACAACTTGTCGACGAAATTAACGGTGTAATTGATTTTGTTGCCGACACAATGAAAATATTTAATATGGAATTTGAAGTTGAACTTTCAACCCGCCCTGAAAGCTTCGTTGGAGAAATTGAAAACTGGAATAAAGCAGAAGCCGGATTAAAAGAAGCTATGGAACGTCGCGGTATGAAATATGATATTAATGAAGGCGACGGAGCATTCTACGGACCAAAAATCGACTTCAAAATAAAAGATGCAATCGGCAGAACCTGGCAGTGTGCAACAATCCAATTAGATTTCAACCTTCCAGCAAGATTTGATATCAAATATCAAGATAAAGACGGTCAGTTAAAGACTCCTCTAATGCTTCATCGTGTAATTTTTGGATCTATGGAACGTTTTCACGGTATTTTAATCGAACATTATGCCGGCTCATTCCCGACATGGCTTGCACCAACACAAGTAAGTATTGTACCGATTTCTAACGAAAAACACATCGAATACGCAGAAAAGATTTACAAAAAAATGCGTGACTTGGGAATAAGAGTTCACCTTGACGACCGCTCTGAAAGCCTAAACTACAAAATTAGAGAAGCACTTCAAGATAAGAAAATTCCTTACGTTTGCGTAGTAGGTGATAAAGAAGCCCTAGATAATACCGTTGCAGTACGTGCAAGAGGCATCGGTCAAGTTGGAACCTTTAACGTCGATGAATTTGTTGAAAAAATCCAGACCGAAATAAAATCACGAGCAAATGAATCATTTGCAAAAGCATAAAATATTAATATGAAAGAAGCGGCTCCTTGTTAGGAGCCGCTTCTCAATTAATTATTAGCTAAACAGATAAATTTAGCACCACCAACACTCCTATCATTTGTTGCTTCGTTATAACTATTATCTACAGAAGTTTGCCCCCAAACCCACATTTTTGAAGTATGACGACTAGGATCATCCAACATTTCTTCTGATGACCATATATAAAAATTATAAGAATTAGAAGAAGAATCATATAAACCCAATTTAGCTAATTCTTCAGTATCTAATTGATTTTCTGTTGGGTATACCTGGGTGCCAAGATTTTGATCATGATATAAAACTTTTGCTATATTATGCAGTTCATCCATAGTAGGTAGGTGACCTCTCATTTCTTTACACGTTACCAACGCTCCGACCCAACGGTCTTTTTCTCCTGAGAATGGGCAGTGAGTTATTATTCCAGGAAAGTCATTTTTGTAAGTATTACAGTCTTTTGCTGTTGCATAATCTGCTTGTTTAATAATGTCATAACCTGCTATTGTAGCTAAGACAGCAGGTCCTTCTGCGATATTGATTGAAGCTTTGTTCATAGCAGTCAAATCTTTGCCCACTCTATTTGGCATGCGGCTGCCATTTAAGTCATACAATCCGTCTACACATGAGTGTATTTTCTTGTTATCAGACTTTATACTATCAGGATCTGATATACAGTTTTTATTATAAGTAAGAAACATCGGTGTACCGTCAGCTAATACCATTGCAACAGGTGCCATAAATTCTTCTTGATCAGTTACTGTCCCTAATCCTAATGCATCCGCTGTGTTTAATTTAGTAATTTCAACGGTTTTATCTTCTGTTCCGTTATTATATGTTATTTCACTATACGGAATACATTCACTAAAAGCTGTATTAGTACCGTCGCAGATCTTTGTGATCTTCATGTACTTAGATAGTTCTTCTGCAAATTCAGCGGTACTACTATAAGTATTGTTTATTCCGCCATGCAAGTCGAGCATATTCAAGCCTTGAATTAATTTAGCTTCGGTGACTTTTTTCTGGTTGCCGTCGACTTTTTCGTTCACCTTTGCAATTAACGTTGGCAGAGTTAATGCTGCGACTACGCCAATGATTGCCAGGGTGATTAGGACTTCGGCTAGTGTGAACGCAGCCTTGCCCCTTGCGGGGAACAGACCCACCCTCAGTCCCTCCCTAGCTAGGGAGGGAAATAACCCATTGCTTGTCTCATTTACCCCCGTGGTGCTACTCGGTTTAATAAAACCTCTTTTTTTCATTGTTTTCTCCTTTATTTACTACGGCATTAATGCTATTTAAAATCTCTAAATTTGTCAATATTAATACATGTTTTAACACTATTTTGTTACTAATTGTATGTGTAACTGTAGGTATTCAACATTATAAAATCAGATAATGAACACAAAGATACTGGAGAATTTTGGTTATCAAGTGCGAAAAAGACGCCGTCAAGCAGGGCTTTCGCAGGAAGAATTAGCCGAAAAGCTCAATGTTCATAGAACTTATATGAGTTTTATCGAACGCGGGCAAAGAAATCCAAGTCTTATTATGATATTCAAAATATCCAGAGCATTAAAAATAAAACTACCTATTCTATTCGATTTTGATAATTAAAAATATTTAATCAAGCTGGTCGTAAACCCTGCGAACTTCTTTAATATCCTGCCACATCAACCACTTTGGGGAACCCTTTTCCTTAGAATCATTTCGCAGAAGATACGACGGATGAAAAATAGGCATCATTTTTGAAAAATTTGGTCCCTCGAACCATTTTCCCCTTAATTTTGTAATTCCTAAATTTGTATCAATAAAAGAGTGAACAGCGACTCTGCCACAAAGAAGAATTATTCTTGGCTGTATAATATCAACCTGTGCTTTTAAGTATTCATAACAGGCAGCTTTTTCCTCCGGTAGCGGATCTCTATTTTCCGGCGGACGGCACTTTATAGTGTTACAAATATAAATATCTCTTTGTCTTGAAAATCCTACACAGCCTAAAATTCTATCCAGAAGTTGCCCGGCTTTTCCAACAAAAGGTTCACCCTTCTGATCTTCATAATACCCGGGAGCTTCACCGATAAGCATCAACTTATGGTTTGGAACACCCGCAGAAAATACAACATTTGTACGGCTTTTACATAAAGAACACTTTTCACAGCCAAGGCATTTGGTTTTAATCGTATTCAATTGTTCGTCGTACTGTGTTGACATTATTAACTCTCCACAGGCTCTAACACAGATATGACTGCATTATCGATTGAGAGATATTTTTTAATAGAATTTTCAAGATCTACAACTGTAATATTTTCAAGATCGGTCAAATATTCTTCTATTAATTTCAAAGAACCACAAACTGTTTCATAATACCCGATATTTTCACCAATTTCAGAAACAGTTTCAGCCTCGTGTGCAAATCTGGATTTTATACGTTTTTTAGCTTTCAATAGTTCATCGTCAGTAATTTTTACATTCAGCAGGTCATTTAACTCTTTTTTCAAAAGTTCAAGAGCTTTTTCTTTGGCATCCGGTCTAAAATTTGCCTGAATAAAGAAATTATTTCCATCTTTAAACTGGTAATGTTCTGTTCCAACAAGATTAAAAATTTTATCATCAAGTTTTTCTATCAGATTTTGCTGCAATCTTGAACTTGAGCCATCTCCAAAAATTATGCTTATCAAATCAAGACAAATAGATGCTTTTAATTCGGAAGCCTTCGGTCCCAACCACCCAAACATTGCATAAGAAGTCTGAACATTTCCTTTAGTTTCAATGTATTTGGTCTGAGATACAGGCTGATCAATATCATTTAAACGAGCAGTATTTTCAATTCTATCAGGAAAAGTAAATTTCTCACAGATTTTATGGAGAACTTTTTCATGATCGAAATCACCAACAACAATTGTTGTAACATTTTGAGGAGTATAAAATCTGCGGTAATAATTATCAATATCCTCTCTGGTTAATTTTGAAATAATATCAGGAGTTCCGATAACATCACGCTTATACGGGTGATTTTGGTACATATTATAATTACATACGTTATAAACTTTTGTCCAAGGTTGATCTAAACGCATCCTAATTTCTTCAATTACAACGTGTCTTTCGCGTTTATCAGTAACTTTTGGATCATTAATATCGAACGTGGCACCGAGTTCCTCCGCAGGAAAGATAGGATCCATCATCATATCCGCGTGCAAATCTATTGCTAAATCAAAATATTTATCATTTTCACCTTTGGGCAAGGTCACATAATAAAAAGTATAATCTTTCCAGGTTGCGGCATTAACTATTCCACCTTTAGATTCTAATAACCGGTCAAATTCTCCGACTTTATATGTGTGAGTTCCTTTGAACATCAAATGTTCTAAGAAATGAGAAATACCATTATTACTATCATCCTCGTTTATAGAACCTGTTTTAACCCAGGATGAAACATTAACCATTTCGCCTTCTTTATGTGCAAGAACGATTTTATGACCATTATCATTTACATAAATTTCAACATCTTTATTAAGATAAGGGTATTTAACTAAAGCTTTTTTCATATTCAACCTCTTTGTTATTTCCATTATAGCATGATATAATTCATGTATGAATAATGTTCTCGAAAAAATTAAGGGAATAGTTATTGTATCCGTCCAGGCAATGCCAAATGAGCCTCTTTACGCCGAGCCGTGCATAAACGCAATGATGAAATCTGTTATAAATGGTGGAGCCGGAGCTCTCCGTGTTGCAGGTGTAAGAGATATCAAAAATGCAAAAAAACTTTTTCCTGTACCTGTAATAGGAATTACCAAACCGGCAGTAATTCCAAAAAATTACAAAGAAATTGTATATATCACACCTACTATACAAGATGTTTTAAATGTTATAAATGCAGGTGCTGATATAGTGGCTTTTGATGGAACAGTAAGAAAGCGTCCAAATGACGAAAAACTTTCGGATTTGATTAAATATATTCACATAAATCAACGGGTTGCAATGGCTGACGTTGCAACACTTGAGGATGGAATTGCCGCAAAAGAAGCCGGTGCGGATATTTTATCAACAACACTTGCCGGATACACGCTTGAATCGGCATCTTCACCGGCAAATGAACCTGATTTTGAATTGATGACCGGTCTAATTAAGGAAACAGGTTTGCCGGTAATCTTGGAAGGCAGAATATGGGAAGTGGAACAAGTTGACAAAGCATTTGAATTAGGAGCCCATTCGGTTGTTATAGGTTCGGCAATTACAAGACCACAACTTATCACAAAAAGGTTTGTATTTAGGAAAAAATAAAAATGAAAAAAGCACTTGCATTTGATATAGGCGGTACAAAAATTTATAACGCAATAATTGATGAACACGGTAAAATCCTGTCTGAAGTTAAAAAAAATTCTACACCACAAGATTTTGATAGTATAAAATCACTTTTTGAAACTATTATAAAAAATTATGAAAAAGATGTTGATGTAATAGCATTTTCAACCTGCGGAGCAGTTAATAATAAAAATGATGGGATAATTGGTTCTACCGGAAATATAGCTAAAAATTATCCTAAAATGCCATTTAAAGAACTTTCTTTAAAACCTGTTTATGTTGAAAATGATGCAAATTGTGCCGCCTGGGCTGAACACGAAATTGGAGCTTCAAAAGGTTATAAAAATTCTATAATGCTTACACTTGGGACTGGTGTTGGCGGAGGAATTATAGTAAATAATTCATTATTAAAGGGTAAAAACGGTGCCGCAGGAGAAATGCATTTTAAAATGTACTGTGATAAACGCCGTAAATGTACATGCGGTAGTTGGGATTGTTTTGAAATATATGCTTCCGGTAAAGGTTTAAAACTGACCGCTGAAGAAATTACAAAAAATCCGGATGTAACGACTTATGATGTCATAGCTGGAGTAAACCACAACGACAGTTTGATGAAAGAAGCATTTGACAAATGGCAAAATGATATAACTACAGGTATAATTGGTCTTGCAAATATTTTTGATCCCGATTGTGTTGTATTGTCAGGTTCTATGGCAGAATTTGTCGACACAGATAAAATAGAAAAAAAAGTTAACAGTGAAATTGTTACAACTCCAACCAAAATATACAAAGCAACAGCCGGCAATTACTCAGGCATGATTGGAGCGGCATTACTGGCTTTACGACCTAAAGGAAGGGTTTAAGTATGGGAAAATCAAAATCAAGAATTTTTCGCCGCGGAGCAAACGAATCCATTCCCAGGTATTCAAGGCAGGATGCTCTTAAAGATACCATAAAAAGTCTTGAAGAACACGATATTAAAAAGGTTACAAATATTATCACAATGTTTGGCTTGAATGCTGAAGAACTTCTTGAAGCAGGTGCCAGCTACGAAGCTATTACAGCAATTAAGGATATTTTTAAATCATGGAACTTTTAGAAAAAATTATATTTTGGTATAAAAATTCTCGTCCTTACTCAATCCCAATTACATTACTTAGTTGGCTTTTGATTTTTGTATTTTCATTAAAATCCGGGGGAAATGCATTTTTAGGCTTAATTGCTCTGGTTGGAATTTTATTGACACATTTGTCCACAAACCTTGCAGATGATTATTTTGACTATAAAAGACTACAATTTGATGAATTTTTTTTAAACAGCACTAAAGAAATTAAGTGTAAATATCTAAAAGAAGGAAAGGCAAGTATTACTGATCTTAGAAACGTTATAATCGGCATGCTTTCTTTTGCGGCATTAATAGGTGCTATTTTATTTTTCGCATCCGGTTTTTATGTTGCAATTTTTGCGTTAATCGGATTGATTATTGCTTTGTCTTATTCGGCATTTTCAAGTAGGGGGCTTGGGGATATTGCTGTAATAATAGCTTACGGTCCACTCATGTATGAAGGTGTATTCTACGTAATGACAGGAAAACTATCACTTGAAGTTTTAATACTTTCAATTGCCGCGGGAACAATGGTAAATACCGTTCTTTACGCACATATGCTTATGGATTATGACGAAGACGTAATTTCAAATAAAACAACACTATGTACAAGACTGGGATCAAAAAACAATGCTCTCAAAGGTCTAATTATATTTTATATTTTGGGATATTCTATGTTAGGTATTATGGCTGTTAGATGTTCAAACATACTATATCTGCTGCCTATTTTAACGCTTCCGCTAGTCTTTGATTTATACAAATCTTTGAATATTTATAATAACGATAAAACAATCATTCCTTGTTCGCATTTTTGGCATTTCCCTCTAGATAATTGGAAAGAACTGAGCAAAAACCCAAATGCTTCATTCTTTTTTAGATTTTTGTTTGCAAGAAACATTGTTACATATTTCATGCTTTTAGCATGCTGTAGTGTAATCTTTTCATAAAAATATTAAGAAATGTTAATATTTGCAAAACCGGCAAATCGTTAATACAAAAGGGCGTTATAATATAGTATATACTTTTTAAATAAAAAATAGCACTTTTTTAAAGAAAATATTGTTTATATATATAAGAGATATAAATAAGAGAAAAAGGAGAATATATGGCAAGAGTTTTGATTTCAATGCCTGAAGAATTTTTAGACAGAATTGACAAAGTTGCAGAAGGAGAAAACCGCTCTCGAAGTGAACTTATTCGTGAAGCATTGAGAACTTACATTTACAAACAAAGAATACGAGAATCAAAAGATGCATTGCAAAATGCTAGTATTTTAGATGCTTTGTTGGAGTAGACGGCAGGGAAAAGCGAAAAAAAAATAAAAGCAAAATTTTTATTTATTCAAAGTCAAAATTAGAATTATAAAAATTTTGCTTTTTTGTTATATAATAATTAGGTCAAAAAGGGAAATGTTATGCAATTGGAATTTTTATATTCAAAGATACACAGGGCAACTGTTACGGATGCCAATCTCAACTATGTTGGATCTATTACTATAGATGAGACGCTTTTAAAAGCCGCAAATATGAGAGAGTGGCAAAAGGTCGAAATTCTTGATGTAAACAATGGAGAAAGATTTCAAACTTACATTATTAAAGGGGAAGCCAATTCCGGGAAAATTTGCCTAAATGGAGCAGCAGCCAGAAAAGTACAACCTGGGGATAAAGTTATTATAGTAACTTATGCACAATTTGATGAAAACGAACTTAAAGATTTTAAACCGACTGTTGTGATTGTTGATGATAAGAATAAAATTGTTGAAACAAAGTAAATAATTAAAAAGGGGTGTGTATGAAAGAGTTTAAACATGTAAGAGGTGACGGGAAAAAAATCACCAAAGAAGAAATCAAAAAGCTTATTAAGTCGCAAAATATCAAGTTTATCAAGTTGCAATTTGTTGATATAAATGGTCAGGTTAAAAATATGACAGTACCATCAGAGCAGATTGACAAAATTCTTAATAACGAAATAATGCTTGACGGCTCTTCTATTAAAGGCTTTAGGAGTATAGAGACGTCTGACATGTTTTTTCACCCTGATATAAACAGTTTTCAGATTTTACCTTGGAGGGAACGCGGAGAAGCTAATTCTGCCAGACTTATTTGTGACATTTACAATGTTGACGGAACTCCTTTTGAGGGTTGTCCGAGATGCAATTTAAAACGGGTTATGGAAGCGGCGGAAAAACTTGGTTTTTCTATGAATATTGGGGCAGAAGCTGAATTTTTCTTGTTTTCAAAAGATAAAGAAGGCAATATTACAACTTCAACACAGGATCACGCCGGATATTATGACGTTGGACCGGAAGATTTGGGTGAAGACGTACGGTCTGACATTGTTTTGACATTGCAAGAAATGGGATTTGATATAGAGGCTTCACACCACGAAGTTGCTGACGGCCAGCACGAGATTGATTTTAAATATTCGGATATTTTAACGGCAGCAGACAATGTTACAACATTTAAGGTTGCTGTTAGAGCAATTGCCGCAAAACATAACTTGCACGCGACTTTTATGCCTAAACCGATATTTGGCATTAATGGTTCGGGTATGCATTGTAATATTTCGCTTTTCAAAGATGGTGAAAATGCTTTTTATGATGAAAATGCTGAATATCAGCTTTCTGAAGTTGCGAAATATTCTGTTGGCGGGATGCTCAAACACGTAAAAAGTTTTACAGCCGTTACAAACCCGCTTGTAAACAGCTACAAACGACTTGTTCCAGGCTATGAGGCACCTGTGTATTTAGCTTGGTCACTGGCAAACAGAAGTGCATTACTAAGAGTTCCTGCAAAACGAGGGATATCAACAAGGGTAGAGTTACGCTCACCGGATCCATCTTGCAACCCTTATTTGGCTTTTGCAGCAATTTTGGAAGCTTGCATGGACGGCATTAGAAATAAAATTGATCCCCCTGCACCGGTCGAAAGTAATATTTATAAATTGACACCAAAAGAACGCAAAAAACAAAGAATAGATGCACTCCCTGGAAGTTTGGCAGATGCACTCGAAAATATGGATAAATCACTGGTAGTTCAAGCTGCCCTGGGAGAACATATATTTAAAGAATTTATGACCGCAAAGAAAAAAGAATGGGATTCATTTAGAACATATGTTTCCCAGTGGGAACTTGATAAATATTTGGCAAGATACTAAAATTTATTCAAAATAAAATACTTTACTAATCGGCATTTCGAGCGAATTCGCAATGTCGATTATTTTTTTTACTGTAAGATTTTGCTCCCCACGTTCAATCTTTCCAATATAACTTGTATGTACATTCGCAACTTCCGCAAACCCTTCTTGAGATAGCCCTTTTCTTATACGTTCTAACTTAAAATTGAGACCAATTTGTTTCAATACATCCGTATCACTAAGCATAGAGTCATATTACACTATTGACATAGTGTATTCTATACTATTGACATAATACAAAATACATTATTATAATACATGAGTAAATATTATTATAATAGTATATAGGAGAATTTGTATGAAAAAATTAAACAAAAATTTTAGATTGGCAGAAGGTACTACGGGGGTAAATGAAGGAAGTAGGTCTGGGTTACTACTCCATAAGTTTCCCTCCCTAGCTAGACTCTGCCGAGCAAACAATCCGGTGAATTGCTTGGTTTTTCTTTTCGAGAGCTATGCTCGAGTAATAGAAAAAGGTCAGGGTGGGTCTGTTCCCGTTAGGGGCAAACACACCACCACAGAGACAATCCCCTCTCTCTTTGTGAGAGGGAGCCAGCGTTGGCGAGCTAGCGAGACTTACGCTGGCGGGAGAGGGTTTAAGAAAGCAGCATTCACT
>JAFUUC010000084.1 GCA_017471365.1 bacterium | reverse complement strand
TCCCCTCGCCCACAGTGTTTTTTGGTGGGAGAGGGAAGAATTTCAATGCGAAAACTGAGCATTAGAAATTCGGGTGAGGGAATATCTAATCCTCTGCTCGTGAGTCGTTCTGCTCAGGGGTTCGCTAGGCAAACGAACCTGTAACCGGAGTCACCGCGATCGTTGCTGTCATCACCGTCCGTGCTACCACTGTAGAAGTAGCGGCTGCGAGAGAAATTGCTCGTACCCGAGTACTCCTCTGACGACCACAGGTAGAAGCCCGAAACAAAAGAAGGGTCAATGCCCAGTTTTGCTACCTCTATAGTATCCCAGCTTGCTGGGGTGAAGCTAGAGTAAGCACTTATGCTGCCTGCTATGCTTGGGTATACTGCTTTAGCTATATTAGCAAGTTCCTCCATGCTTGGTAAGTGACCGCCCATTTCCTTACACGTTACCAACGCTCCTACCCAGTAGTCTGTTTCTCCTTCATACGAACATTGCTTAATTTCAGAATATTTTGAATTTCCGAGATATTTAGAACAATCCACTGCCGGCGGCGATGTCATTCCATCTGTTTGTTTAATAATATTATAACCCGCTATTGTAGCTAAGACAGCAGGACCTTCTGCGATATTAATTGAAGCTTTGTTCATAGCCGTCAAATCTTTACCCACTCTATTAGGCATGCGGCTACCATTTAAGTCATACAATCCGTCTACACAACTATGAATTTTCTTATTATCAGACTTTATACTATCAGGATCTGATATACATTTCTTATTATAAGTAAGAAACATTGGTGTACCGTCAGCTAATACCATTGCAACAGGTGCCATAAATTCTTGTTCATCAGTTACTGTCCCCAGTCCTAAAGAATCTGCTGTATTTAATTTAGTAATTTCAACAGTTTTATCTTCTGTACCGTTATTGTATGTTATTTCACTATACGGAATACATTCACTAAATTGAGTTGAAGTACCGTCGCAGATCTTTGTGATCTTCATGTATTTGCTTAATTCTTCTACAAATTCTGCGGTACTACTATACGTATTGTTGATCCCGCCATGTAAGTCGAGCATATTCAAGCCTTGAATTAATTTGGCTTCGGTGACTTTCTTTTGATTACCGTCGACTTTTTCGTTCACCTTTGCAATTAACGTTGGCAAAGTTAATGCTGCAACTACTCCGACAATTGCAAGGGTGATCAGGACTTCTGCTAATGTGAAAGCTGCCTTGCCCCTAACGGGAACACCCCTCACCCCTTCCCCTCTCCCGCCGGGAGAGGGAAGTTCCTCTGTGGCTGCTCGTTTACCCTTACGGGACGGCACCCACCTCAATCTTTTTCTATTACTCGAGCATAGCTCTCGAAAAGAAAAACCTCTGTTTAATGTAGTCATAAAATTATCCCTCCAATTCCTTGTACTGCATGACTTTAGCATATATTATCACGACTGTCAATCGTGGAAAACCGTTTTAATACTTTAGAAAATAATTTCATGGTTGATATTAAGAAAAGACTCGCTCGAAATGTTAAAAAATTACGACGTTCCAGGGGGTTATCGCAGGAAGAACTATCGCTTAATCTTGATTTGGATGGATCCTATATTGGAAAAGTCGAAAACGCCAAGTTGAATATTACAATTGATAAAATGGCGAAAATTGCCGAGTTTTTTAATGTCTCTGTTGTAGATTTATTAAAATGATTTATATAAAACTTTTGTAAATATTTCTTTCATCTTATCCTAATTATAAAAATAACCTCCTTTACGGTATACTATCAAGTAAAATTAAAACTATTTTAAAAATTTCCAACGCATTAAATGTTCACGTTAAGGAACTTTTTAATTTTTAATTTTTATGATAAAAATTCTATATGATCAGATTTTTAGGTATTTGTGTTCAAAATTTTATAGAGTGCCTGAAATACATATTTAGCGGCAATTTACGTTTTAAGAGAGTAATATCTCAGGCAGCGTCAATAAGTTACGATTCTCTACCTATATCGCTTGTAATAGCATTTATCTCGGCGGCAGTAATTGCAATACAGGTTTCAAAAGAATTTTTAATGACCGGAGCGGAAGCGTATATCGGAGGAACTATTGCCGTTGTAATGATTAGAGAGATTGCACCCGGATTTGTGGCGTTAGCAATCGGAGCAAGGGCAGGTACGGCAATTTCCGCAGAAATTGCTAATATGCAGGTTACTTCTCAGGTTGATGCTATTAAAACTTTAAAAATTAATCCTATCGGGTATTATTTTGCACCGCGAATTGTTGCTTCTGCTTTAACTGTTCCAATGGTAGTTTTGGTTGCAGAGTTTGTAGGAATTTTGGGTGGAATGTTTGTTTCACAGGGGACAATAGATCTTCACCCCGCCCGTTATTGGGCTTCTGCTTGGGCATGGATGTCGACAAAAGATATTTATGTAAGTTTGTTGAAAGCTTGCATTTTTGGGGGATTGATAGCTCTTGTTTGTGCTTCAAAAGGGTATGAAACGCAAGGTGGAGCTAAAGAAGTTGGTACATCAACAACTCAAGCAGCTATTCTTTCTACGATTTACATGTTAGTTACAGATTTTTTAATCAATCTGTTGTTTTATATTGCATAATTTTTTATACTTTTGGACAATGTTTGTAGTACAATACAAATCAAAAGGGGATATAATTCATGAAGCAAGTTATAGTATCGGGTATGCGGCCAACAGGGAAATTACATCTCGGGCATTATCTTGGGGTAATAAAAAATTGGGTTGAACTTCAAGAAAAGTATGAATGTTATTTTTTTGCTGCTGATTGGCATGCTTTGACTACAAAATATGACAAAACGGATGAATTAAGACAAAACACTTTAGACGTAGTTATGGATTGGCTTGCTTGTGGAATTGATCCGGAAAAATCGGTTATTTACGTTCAATCTCTTGTTCCTGAGATTGCAGAATTAAATATTTATCTTGGGATGATAACTCCGCAAAACTGGGTTGAGCGTGACCCGACTTTGAAAGATATGGCTAAAATCCTTAAAACAAAGGAAGGTCAAGGACAACAAATTAATTATGGTCTAATGGGTTATCCGGTTTTGATGAGTGCGGATATTATGATGATGAACTCTGATCTTGTTCCGGTTGGAAGTGACCAAATCGCTCATATTGAAATTACGCGTGACATTGCAAGAAGATTTAATAATTTGTATGGGGAATTTTTCCATGAAGCCAAGCCCCTCTTAAATAATTGTGCTTTGATTTGCGGGCTTGACGGAAATAAAATGGGAAAATCTTTTAAGAATGATATAAAAATTTCTGATACAGAAGAAGATACTGCTAAAAAAATTATGACTGCAATAACTGATCGTTCACGAATGAAAAAAGACGATCCGGGACATCCGGATGAATGCGAAGTAGCGTTTAAATACTGGGAAATATTTGGCAATGAAGAAGAAATTTCGACAGTGCGATATGAATGTGAAAAAGGGCTTCGCGGTTGTGTTCAATGTAAAAGACAGTTGGGTGAAAAAATTAACTCAGTTCTTGCTCCAATAAGAGAAAAACGTAAATATTACGAACAAAATCCGCAAGAAGTTGAAGAAATTATTCGTGACGGATCTTTTCGGGCAAGACAAAAGGCTCAAGAAGTCTTGACTCAAGTTAGAAAACTTGTAAAAATGTATTAAAATGAAAGAGGTAGATAAATGAATACGGTTACAATTGTAGGACGTGTAGGAAATGATGCAAAGGAAAACTTTAGATCTTTCGAATCTGGAAGTACCAAAACAAATTTTTCTGTTGCAGTTAACAGATGGGATGCTAAAACATCATCTGAAATTACAGATTGGTTTAGAATCGACGTGTGGAACAAACAAGCTGAATTTGCTACTGAATATATTAAAAAAGGCAGACTTGTTGCAGTTGACGGCATAATTTCCAGCAACAAATGGACCGATAGAACAACAGGTGAAGAAAAAGAATCTTATTATATTACTGCAAATACGATAAGACTTCTTGGTTCTAAAAAAGATGCACAAGAAGAAGTTGAAGCAGTATTATGATAATTAATTCAAGCATAGTCGGAATTATAGCGGATGATTTGACCGGTGCAAATGATACTGCATTACAATTCAAACTCAATGGAACTGACACAAATATTCTTTTGAAAAATGAAATTGCCAAAAGTCAAAAAGCAGAGTTTGGAGCTCAAGCTTGGGCAATTTCGACCGAATCAAGAAATGTTTCTGCAAAAGAAGCTTTTGAAAAAGTTAAAGATGCTGTTCAATTACTTGAAAAAGAAATAAATCCTGATTATTTTTACAAAAAAATAGATTCAACTGTCCGCGGAAACATCGCGGTGGAGGTTTTATCTATTTTGGAAGTTCTTGGTTGGGATGCAGCGGTTATAATGCCTGCTTTTCCTCAGGAAGGGAGGATTACCGTTGGAGGCTATCAGCTTTTAAAAGGAGTTCCAATTGAAAGAACTGAAATGGCACGTGATCCGCATTCTCCTATTAATGAATCACATCTACCTAAGCTTTTAAAAAATCAGCTTGGAGAAAATTTAGAAAATATCGTTGGAATGATTGAACTTTCTACAATTCTTGATGGTGCGGGTCCGATTGTTGTAAAACTTAATGAGCTTATAGCAAAAGGTAAAAAAATTATAGTCACAGACAGTGCTTCAACGACTGATATTGAACAGGTGGTTCTTGCAATGAACAAATCTGGCTATAAAATTCTTCCCGTAGGTAATGCGGCTGCTGCAAAAGTATTGAGTAATGAATGGTTCCCATTACAGGAACGAAACGAAGAAGTTTTACCTGTAAAACTTCCAAAATTACCAAAATTTATAGTTTCCGGAAGTGCTACGCAAATTACGGCAAACCAAATCGAAAAATTTGAACAAAGCGAAGATTACGAAGAAAATGCTCTTGCAATTGAATTGAATATGAATACAGTTTTGTTGGGAGTACAAGATGAACTTGTAGATCGTATTGTGTCTAATCTTGGGGATGATAATATTGTACTTGTCCATACATCAAAATTAATCAAAAATTTTGACGGATTTAACGAAGATGCTGTTAAAGCTAATTTGACAAAATCAGGGTTAGCTAATGTAATTACTGATTTTTTAGCTGAATTAACTAAAAAAGTTCTGGCAAAGAAAAAAGCCGTCCTTATAACCCTTGGTGGCGAAACTTCGTACAAGTGCTGCGATGCTATTGAAGCAAATCAACTTAAACTTGTAGATGAAGTTCTTCCGGCAATTGCACTAAGTAAAAGCTTTAATTCTGACCAATGGATTGTGACAAAATCAGGTAATCTTGGCGGTTTAAATACAATTATTGAAATTTTAAAATATTTTGACAGGCACGAAACTAATGAATAAAATTGCAATAACAACCGGGGATCCTAACGGTATTGGTGCCGAAATTACAATAAAATCTTTAAGGAAATTAAATTTACCATCAGATAAATTTGTACTTATTTCTAACAGAAAAATACTGGAATATTACGGTGATAAATTAAATGAATACGAAATTGTTGAAATTCCATACGATTACAACGATATAAAACCCGGTAATGTAACAAAAGAAGCGGGAGAATTTGCTTTTCAAAGCCTGAAAAAAGTTTGTGAATTATCACCAAAAGCTATCGTAACAGCTCCGGTTGCTAAAAGTTCCATACATTTAGCGGGTCATAATTTTAATGGTCAAACAGAAATTTTAGAAAAATACTTATCACATGATAATCAACTTGCTGAAATGCTTTTTGTTGCCGGAAGTTTTAGAGTATTACTACTGACAAGGCATTGTCCCTTGAAAGAAGTTGATCTTACAATAGATCTTGTTGTAAAAAAGATTCAAAATCTTGCAAATACATTCAAAAAGCATTTTAAAATAGAAAACCCAAGATTTGCACTATGTGGCTTTAATCCTCACTCCGGCGAAGACGGAATTTTAGGCAAAGAAGAAATAGATATTTTAATTCCGGCAGTAGAAAAATTGCGAAATTTTGGGATAAACATATCTTATCCCAAACCGGCAGATACCTTGTTTGTGAACGCTGCAAAATATTATTTTGAGGGGAAAAGAGATTATTATGATTGTTATATAGCAAATTATCACGATCAAGGTCTAATACCAATCAAAACGGTTGCCGGTGATAAAACAGTTAATACAACTATAGGACTTGATATTATAAGAACTTCCCCGGGACACGGTACAGCTTTTGATATTGCCGGTAAAAATATTGCACGTCCTGATAGTATGATTGAAGCTATTAGACAAGTTTTGTAAAAAAGAGAAGCACCGATTCTTACCGATGCTTCTTTTTTATTGTTTTATTTGTTACTTTTCGTAAATCCAACCATTTGTCAAATCAACTTTTACAGGTTGGAGAAGTTTCATATATGCGTATCCTTGTGCTTCTACTTCTAATTTTTCGCCTTTAAATGCCCAGCGAACAAACTTCATCCACCAGTTACGATCTTTTCTGATCTCAGCCAGACCATTGAATCTGGTTGTTTGATCATTTTCCGTCGTAATAAGAGCATTTTTCAAAACTAAAACACCGTTTCTAACAAAATACTTCCCAGGTCGAACGTCAAGAACCTGCCCGCGTAATCCGGCACCTTCTCTAATAAGGATAAAATGATCTTTTGTTACGTAGTTTTGAGGAACTATCGCTGTATACATAACACCGCCCTGTGTAGTTTGCGAACTTACATAAGTGTTAAGTTTTATAGGAACAATTGTTCCGGCTGGTATTGTACCAACGCTACCTTGAACAGTCGCTTCATCAATAACAAAACCATCACCGGTTTTCTTTCTCATTGCTTCGGCTAGTTTTGCATTTGGATTTAATTTCGCTTGTTCCATCATATTAAACAAAATTGCTGCTACTTCTGCTCTTGTCGCAGGTCTTGTTGCCTCCAAACGTCCTGTTGCACTCGGAACATTTACAATCATATTTAATATTTCAGCTTTACCGGCAGGGATCAAAAACCATTGAGGTACCGTAGTTGCATCCGTATATTTTTGAGTCAAAACTTCCATCGCTTTTTCATCACTAATTGTTGCGGTAGTTAAAGCATTAACAGCCACTGATATTGACTCTGCCCTGGAAACATTGTCCTCCGGTCTAAACAAATCACCTTCTTTGTCACTCGAAATTAAATCAAAAAACAATGCTTTTTGAATATCCGAATAAGCCCAATAATCTTCAGTTACATCTGTAAAATGAACCGGCTGAGCAACTTTTGTATGCTCTTGTCCCAAGGCACGAATTGCCATTGCCGCAAATTCTGCACGTGTTACATTTTCATCCGGATGAAAAGTTCCGTCAGGATAACCAACAATAACACTCTTTTCCGTAAGATCCGTAATTTGTTTTATCGCCCAATGACTATCACTGACATCAGGATAAGCAAAAGCCTGAGAGCATGCCATTAAAAGCACAGCTACGGATAAAACCAGTTTAAATAATCTATACATATTCCCTCCTGTAATTCCTCTCATATATTAACATAAACATAAAAAATATAAAAATAATAAAATGCGTAAAATTGCAAAGCTTAAAAATTTATAGTAGTATATAATTAAGAAAAGTTAGGAAGGTTAATAATGTCAATAAAAAGAGTTTTACACTATGGAGAAGCTTCTTTAAGGGAAAAGTCAAAAGAAGTTCATAAAGTTTCAAGAAAAATTACTGATTTGGTTAGGGATCTTTTTGATACTATGTATGCGAATAATGGTGTTGGACTCGCTGCTCCCCAAATAGGCGTTAATTTAAGAGTATTTGTTATAGATGCATCGACAAAAGAAGAACCATTGGATCCTATGGTATTTATAAATCCTAAAATCATTAAAAAAAGCGGTGCTGTAAAAAGTAACGAAGGTTGTTTAAGTTTTCCGGGTGCTTATACCGACGTTGTCAGATACAAGGATATCTTGGTAAAAGCACTAAATGAACACGGTAAAACATTTGTTATGGAAGTTAAAGGCGGAAGTCTTCTGGCAAGAGCCATTCAACATGAAAATGATCATCTTGACGGTGTTTTATTTATTGATCACTGCTTAAATCGTTTTGAAACTGAAGAAACTTTGAAAAAAAGTAATCTGCCAAACATTGATCCTGATTTGTTATTAGAGGAAACAGAGTTGAAAAAACAATTATGATAAAAATTATCTTTTTTGGAACCCCTGATATAGGGTTAAAATCGCTTGAATATTTGTATGATTCAGGGAAAATAGAAGTTCTTGCTGTCGTAACCCAACCGGATAAACCTGCCGGTAGAGGACATAAAATCCAAATATCTCCTATAAAAAAGTTCGCGCTTGAGAAAGGATTGCCTGTTTTCCAACCAAAATCTTTAAGAAAAGAGCCTGATATTCAGAGTGAATTAAAAAAATTAGAACCCGACTTTTTTGTAACTTTTGCTTTTGGTCAAATTCTTTCTCAAGATGTCTTAGATATTCCAAAATATGAAACAATAAATCTTCATGCTTCTCTTTTGCCAAAATATAGAGGAGCAAATCCTATCCAAAGAGCAATAATAAATGGGGATAAAGAAACCGGAATTTGCACTATGATAACGGAACTAGGGCTTGACTGCGGGGACATATGTCAAAAACTTGTCATCCCCATTTCTGAAACAATGAATTGCGAAGAACTCTGGAATGAAATTGCCGAAAAATCTCCACAAATGATAGAACAAACACTTATTAATCTTAAAAATGGTACACTTAAGCCTGAAAAACAATGTGATGAAGGTGTCTGTATGGCAAATAAATTAACAAAAGAAGAATGTTTGATCGATTGGACAAAGTCAAACAGAGATCTTCACAATCTTGTAAGAGGAATTTGCAGAAGCCCCGGAGCATTTTTCAATTTTAAAGATAAAATAATTAAAGTTGTCGAAGCAAAACCGGTAGATGGGAATGCATCAGCCGGAGAAATTACCGGACATTCAAAAGAAGGAGTGGATATCGGTTGTGGAAAAGGCATTTTGAGGTTAATAAAAGTTAAACCGGAAGGCAAAGGCGAAATGCTTGCCCGTGACTGGTATAATGGTATTAGGAGTTAATTAATGAGTTTTACTAAAGGCATTCGTGGAGCAATAACAGTCGAAAATAATACAGTTAAAGCAATAGAGCTTGCCACTAACGAACTTTTGACTGAAATAATCAAAGTAAATAACATAAAACCTGAGAAAATTTCGCACGTAATTTTTACAACTACGAATGATTTAAATGCAGATTTTCCGGCAAAATTCGCAAGAATTAATTACGGCTGGGATAAAGTTGCAATGATGTGTTTTCATGAGCTTGATGTACCTAATTCACTACCAAAATGTTTAAGAATTTTAATTGTTTTAAATTGCGATGAAACTTTTGAACCTAAATTTATTTATCTCAAAGGTGCAAAACAATTAAGAAACTCTATAACATAAAATCCCGCGATATATGTCATCTTCATATGTAAATCCGTATTTTTTATAAAATTCCACAGCTGTGTTTGCAGGATTAACAACTATGGGTTTGTCGGAATATGTTTTACAAATATAATTCATCATTGCACGCCCGACTTGTTTATATTGTCGGTTTTTATGGAAATCTACACTATTGTTATTTGGTTCTACTTGCAGCCAATTAATTTCAAAATCATCATATGCTCTTTCACTAACAAGTGCCAAACCTAAAACTTTGTCGGGATTTAACTTATCAAAATTGTTTTTTTGAGTAGTGAGTGCTAAAAAATGTTCTGCTTTTACATCGGGATAATCAAAATCTTCCACTGCATCATTGTATATGTTCCAAGCGAAACTAATATATTGTTTATCCCACTTTTTAGACACTTCATGTAATGCCTCTTTATCATCTGGGTTTTTGGGATCAATTTCTACAATATTCGCTGTTTTTTGCTCATACTTATTGCGAAATTTCTTTTTTGCCTGTATATGAGTATTTGATAAAAAACTTGCACCAAAAAATATTGAGTTCATACTGCTATATAAACCCATAAAATTATTTTTTGTTATTTTATATTTTTTCAAACTCAGAAACTGAAGGGTCTAATAATCTTCTGCCCACATTGTCAAAAGAAATTGAACAAAGAGTTTTGTTTCCATATTTTATAATTTTTTCAACAACACCTCTACCATATCGAGGATGTGAAACTGTGTCTCCTTGATTAAAATCAGAGATAACTTCTTCAATTACAGGTTCTTCGGCAGGATAAACCGGAACAACTGTTTGTGTATCAGATTCCTGAATAGATGGCTCTGATATAACTGCTTCAGAGTCTAAAAAGTCCAGATCCTCCTCGGTTAATTCCAAACTATCCATGCCAGAAATATCTTCTGCATTCGGATTTTGAAACTCTTCATTACCAAATTCATCTACAGAAACAATTTCTTCATCTTCATTAGGTAAAATTTCTGCTTCAAAAGAATCTTCTCCTTCGCTCAAATCTTCAAACTCATTAAAACTATCTTCTGTCAATAATTCTTCATCAGCGTTAAAATTTTCTTCTTGCGGCAAATCTGTTTCCTGCAAAGTTTCTTCACTAAGTTCTTCTGTCTCAGGAAGTGGTTGAATCTGTTCGGCAGCCTCAGCTGTTGGGAAAATCTCCGGAATAGAATTTACTATTTCTTCAGTTTCGTTGGTTTCGTCCACTTCTTCGTTAGATTGATCTTGTTGTTGCACCGATTCCAATTGGGCTTCAATTTCCGGAACTGGATTATTTTCACTATCCACAAGATGCAATTCTTCTGTTACCGGTACAAAACGATATTTTTCCCCAAGAACATCTTCTTTAGTAAGAGGTAATTCAAGATCATAAATATTCAAAATAAATGGAATATCATGAGTTAATGTGCCATATACTATACATTCCCCGGGATTTAATTTACTTAAGAATGTACTATATGGAGTCATTTCGTTCTCCGGTTCAAGAGGAGTGAACAGCATAATGTTTTGAGCATGAGCTTTTAATTCTTGAGAATATTTGTAATCACTATTAGTGATCATTGTCGTAAATATATGATTGTTATTTATCAAACTCTTAATTAATTTTTTATCGGAATTTTCATCATTAAGCGGAATGAATAAGTAAATATATTTGCTAAATTCTTCAAGTTGAGAATGAATAAAAGAAAAGACAACTTTTTGCAGTTCGCCGCCAATATTGTGTACATCAACAATAGAACAGTTCTTTTGAGAAACAAGAAGGTTAAATGACAAAAATTCTTCCTGAGTGTTAGCAAAAATATTTTCATCTCTATATTTTAGAAGTTTATTTTTTAATAAAGCCAATTCAGGCATTTGTGTTTCTTTATATTGTGCAGCAACAACATCAACAAAACTATTAATAGGCAAGAATTGACCTTCAAGGGTTTTAATATATTGCTGTACATTATAAAAAATATCTTGAATGACAGCTTTTGTTGTCGCATCAATATCAGAAAGCTCATAATCAAAAAGAAAATCTATTGCTTCAGCATTTAACGGAAGTTTGAAATCTTTTGCGAATTTTATTTTCGGAAAATCTTCAAAAAGATTGTCTGTATCAATAATTACAGATTTTTCTTTCATTTGAAATAATTGGCGAGTACAATTAGAAATAAACGAAATACGGTCAATATCTCTATTTGCAAATACAGTAAAATTATGCTCAAAAACTGAAATATCTAAATTAAGAATATCTTCTTGCTGAGCGAGGGTACCAATTTTTACCGGAGTTTCAACAGGCAGTATGTCAAGAAGTTCGCCCGCATGAAGTAAAGACAATTCTGAATCCATACTTGGAACAGAACCATCATAATCATCAACGACCCCATCGGGAGTGAATGTAAACATTAACCTCGCGATAGCATAAGTTTGTGTCGTATCAGATTTTAAATTTACAAACTGAGCTACATAAGACTTTTCTGGAGATGCAAGAATTAAAAACTTCCCGAGAACAGCAGCTTCACCCTGCTCATAAGACAATTTTGCCAAATTATTCTTTATTTCAAGTAACTTCATTTACTCCCTCACTATTAAAAAGAATTGTATCATGAAAAGTTAATTTTCATGTACAAATATTAAGTTACTTAACATTCAAAAGTTGATTGTAAATATCAATTGTAATCGGGCAAATAATTAATTCCCTTTCTACAAGACTTTTGATTGTTTCTTTATAGCTTTCAAACATGGCTTTATCTAAATTTTTTTCTTCATATAAAAATCTTTTTGCGTCTTTCAAATAATTTTCATCTCTTGTTATCGGCTCAATTTTATCTGCAAGAAAAATTATTTTTTCAAATGGGGTCATATTAAGTTTCCCAATAGTATGCCACCTGATAGAGGAAATAATTTCTTCATCTTCCACACCAAATTCTTTTTTAACCATATAAGCTCCGACAGAAGCATGTAATGTTTTACCACTCATAATTTCCATAGGGTCAACATCTAAGTTTTTTTCAATAATTTCTCTCAACTTATCATCCGGAAAACACTTTGCACAATCATGCAAAAGTCCTGCTATATATGCCTTCTCCGGATTAATACCAAATAACACAGCCAATTCCTTTGCACACTGGGCTGTACCAATTGAATGATTGTAACGTTTTTCATTTAAATTCTTTTTTAACCAATCTGTTATCTCTTTGGTGCTAATCTTTGTATAGTTCATTTTTTCGTATATAATCCTCTACTTGCGGGGGAACATATCTGGAAATATCTGCCCCTTGTTTAATTTCTTTTCGTAATTCTGTTGAGGAAATATCCTCGTAAGGCATATTTTGAAATTCAAAATCATAACCTTTACTCTTTAATATATCATACTCTGAAATATCAAATTTGTCTTCCCTTACAAAGACAAGAAATTTTACCAGTTTTTTTAACTCATCTGTTTTGTACCAGGTTTCTATTTTTTTGAAAGCATCAGTACCTATTATGAAACAAATTTTTTCTTCTACGTCATATTTTTTATATAATTCGCAAATTGTTAAATAAGTGTAAGATTTTCCACCCCTCTTATATTCTATGTCTGAAACGTCAAACTGCCCTTGTACTGCAAGTTTTACCATATTAAAGCGGTGCTGCGAAAGATTCGGGTCACAATTTTTGTGTGGAGGATTTGCGGCCGGAATAAAAATAATTTTGTCGAATTTGTCCGAAACAAAATTCGCTGCACTAATATGTGCATTATGTATAGGATTAAATGTCCCTTGAAGTACACAGAGTTTCATATAACTAATCTCTAAAATCTAGGGTAATCTTCTTTAAATTCCCAATTGTCTCGTTGCAAAAGTCTGGAACATCTGCTTACAGAGTTCTTGCAAGCATCGATCAATACTTCTCTTGATGTGTCAGAGTTAACAATATCTTTTTGTGTTTCATTTCCATCATCATCAGTAACAGTATATTTACCACCATAAGTTCCAAAGAAAATATTTCCATCACCAAAAAAGTAATTTCTGTCATAATCACTAAAACAGATTAAAAAAGTAAATTGCTCTCGACCGGCTTTACCGCTGCCTTTATCACCATTTACATCATAATGAAGATCTAAACATCCACCACGGGTAATGTATAAACTTGATCCATCACTAAAATAAATTTTTGGAGTATTACTATCCGGATTTTTTATAAATTTATGTTCCATATATGGATCAATATTTTCCATATACCATAGGTATGCTAAACGATTATTAGCTTCTGATCCATTTCCGGTATCCTCACCGTCATCCGGTCTGTGCATATCTTTGAATGAACCTTTTTCAAGTTCCATTTGAGCAATAGCATTATCCATTTTGCTATAAAATCTTTTAATACGTGTGGCGTATTCATGTTTAGTTTTCGAATAATACAAATTTGGAATTGTTAATGCCGCAATAACACCAAGAAGCGATATAACAATTATTACTTCCGCCATAGTAAAAGCAAACTTTTTTTTCATAATTTTCAACTATTGTCCTCGCATTTATATAAATTATTTTAACATATTTTTCCTTTTCTCACAAGATTAATTTACAAAATTCTAAAATATTATATAATCAAGTAAGATATAAAACAAAGGAACTTTATAATGAAAATAGCACAAGATTTAACAGAATTAACCGGAAATACCCCTTTAGTAAAACTTAATCGTTTAAATACTGGAAAAGCAAATATTGCGGTCAAATTAGAATATTTTAACCCTGCAAATTCTATAAAAGACCGTCCTGCACTTCAAATGATAAAGGATGCGGAAAAAGCTGGTAAAATTAATAAAGATACTATTATTATCGAACCTACAAGCGGGAATATGGGTATCGGTTTATCCATGATCTGTGCTGCCAGGGGGTATAAAATTATTATCACGATGCCAGATACCATGTCTGTTGAACGCAGAATGATTATGAAAGCATACGGAGCAGAACTCATTTTGACCCCGGGCAAAGATGGCATGCAAGGTGCTGTTGATAAAGCTCTCGAATTACATAAGCAATATCCTAATTCGTTTATTCCATCCCAATTTGACAATCCTTCAAATCCTAAAACTCATTATGAAAACACTGCCGAAGAAATTTGGAATGATACGGAAGGGAAAGTTGATATCGTTGTTGCCGGAGTTGGAACCGGTGGAACAATTTCCGGAATCGCAAAAAAATTAAAAGAAAAAAATCCCCAAATAAAAGCCTATGCAGTTGAACCTGCAACCTCAAGAATTTTGTCAGGACAGCCTGCCGGACCTCATAAAATTCAAGGAATCGGACCGAATTTTTTACCTAAAAATTATAGTCCTGAACTTATTGACGGAATTATTTCCGTAACAAACGAGGATGCCACTGAAACTGCAATAAATCTTTCAAAACAAGAAGGTATTTTATCGGGTTTTTCAGGCGGAGGAAATGTTTGGGCAGCCGTAGAACTTTCAAAACGTCCTGAAAATTCCGGTAAACTGATTATAACAATTCTCCCCGATTGCGGAGAACGATATTTAAGCAGTGCTTTGTATCAATAAATCAGAGTGCAATATCTTTAACAACTTTATAAATCAGTTGAAGTTTTTCATCTGAAGAATTTCGTGCAAGTATATTTATTTCTTCAATAAGCTCACACCTGTCTTTTTTATGATTGAATGCAAAAAGATCTTGGACTTCAACTCCCAAAGCAACAGCAAGCTTTTCTAAATTAGCCATTGTAGTAAAAGTTGTTCCGGTTTCAATGTTGCCAATTTGCTTTTGAAACACCCCGAGCTTTTCTGAAAGCTGCTCTTGAGTCAGATTTTGTTGTTTTCTAAGTTCTTTAACTCTCTGACCAAAAAGTTTCTGTGCATCCATTTAAAAACTCCTTTTAACGATTTTATAAATTATCAAAAGGATTAAATACCCATTTTAAATATCTATTAATGTTGAAAAAGATATTTAAACATGATATAATAGTATTATAGCTAGGAATTTATTAATAAAAAGATATTTAAAAAGGAGGTAAAATGGAAAATTTTAAACAAGCATTCACCAAACCGAGCAGAGCCACGAGCAAAGCGAGAGACGAGCAAGCGTCAACGGAAGCGTTGAGCTTTCGTTGCAATTGCGAGCGGTGGCGTTTATTGCGAGGTGCAGTACCAGCCTTTACTTTAGCCGAAGTTTTAATCACCCTTGCAATTGTCGGAGTAGTTGCAGCACTGACTCTGCCAACACTGATCGCAAAAGTGAACGAAAAAGTCGACGGTAATCAAAAGAAAGTCACCGAAGCCAAACTTATTCAAGGCTTAAACATGCTCGACTTGCATGGCGGGATCAACAATACCTACAGTAGTACCGCAGAATTTGCAGAAGAATTATCTAAGTACATGAAGATTACAAAGATCTGCGACGGAACTAATACCGCGTTTAGTGAATGTATTCCGTATAGTGAAATAACATACAACAATGAAACAGAAGATAAAACTGTTGAAATTACTAAATTAAACACAGCAGATTCTTTAGGATTAGGAACAGTAACTGATGAAGAAGAATTTATGGCACCTGTAGCAATGGTATTAGCAGACGGTACCCCTATGTTTCTTACTTATAATAAAAAATGTATTTCAGATCCTGACAGTATAAAAGCTGATAACAAGAAAATACACTCATGTGTAGACGGACTGTATGACTTAAATGGCAGCCGCATGCCAAATAGAGTGGG
>JAFUUC010000083.1 GCA_017471365.1 bacterium | reverse complement strand
TATCCGCTTGATAACGTCTAACTCCCTGTTTATAGTTCTATTTTTTACTCTATTTATTCTGCTACTGATGTATTTTTCAATGTCATTAGGTAAAATTTGTTCAATATCTTTATTTCCGATTAATTTTGCAAATTTTTCAATTATATAGTTAAATCCATCAGGGTTTGAATAATGACTTTGTGCATACAATTTATAATCTTCAATAATTTCATTGAGATACACTACTTGCTTTTGAGAAATATCATATCCACGTTGAACAAGAGTAGCTTTTGCAATAGCTTCAAATTCGGCTACTTTTTCTTTAGAAAAACCTTTGCAGCTTCGACAATAGCGTTTACCTTTATACATGAAGTTGTAGCCATAATATCCGTTTTTATGCTTAAATACTGACATGTTATTCTCCGTAGAATGCTAAACAGTTACTTTTTTAGGAAATAAGAATGCTAACAATGCTTCTTCGTTAAACAAGTATTTTCTACCTGCACGCCCACAAACATCTGAGGGATAGTATCCTTTTTGTGCTTGTCTTTGAAGAGTCCTAACGTCTGTTCTTAATAGTCTTGCTGCTTCTTCCGTTGTTAGTATGTTCATTTGACACCTCACTTTCCGTTTTATATTACGAACATGTACGATAATATCATATATTATATTTATGTCAAGGGTACGTACATGTTCGGTAAAGAAATGTAAACGATTTTTCGTACATGTTCGCTTGACAATGCGATTATAAAATAGTAACATGGGAACGGAGGTCATCATGCAAAATCAATCACTGAATACAATGATAGAAATATTCAAAAATACTAATGATGTAGACCACAATAATAAAGTTAGAGAAATTACTGACACATTAGAACAACATGTCCTTAATAAATTGGCAGTATTCGTAGCAGAGAACAGGAAAGAAAGCGAATTAACAGTTCGTGATTTAAACGAACGCTCAATGGTAAGTTTGGCTGTCATAAATGACTTGGAAAAAGCTCGTAGCATGCCAAGAGTGGAAACACTTATAAGGTTGGGATTAGCTCTTGGAATTAATGTAAATGATGTGTTTAAAGCATTACTATTGCCTGATTTAACTATTAATAGCTATAACAAAGGTTCTAAAACGGAACTAGCAACAGATTTAGCAAAATATGGTTATGATAAAAATGAAGTATCAGACATTCTGAATTATATTAAATATATAGACTTCAAAAAGAGGCAAAAAAATAATAAAGCAAGTAACCATAATAAGCATCAAGAGAATAATAAGACACATAACCGTACTATAAAGAACAATTGACTGATTACATAATATTTACATAATGATAAAAATAAAGACTTTCAGAAAATCTCTGAAAGCCTTTATTTATAAATGGTCGGGATGACACGATTTGAACGTGCGACCCCCTCGTCCCAAGCGAGGTGCGCTACCAAGCTGCGCTACATCCCGTTGAGGGTAAAATCAATTGACTAATCAAAGCCAACGAGTTTATACTAGAATAAACAAAATTTTACGTCAAGAGGGTATTTTTTTTATTTAATATTTTGCCATTTGCTGCTTTGTATGCTATTGTTATTGTATGGTAAGGCTTATTAATCAAAAAAATTTATTTATTTTAGAGGGAATTGCCCGTTTATTTGTCAATACTCAAAAGCATTTTACCTATATTAGAAGGTTTAATCCACCAAAAACGGAACCTTGTGTTTATGCTATGTGGCATGAAAATCAATTTGCAGCCTATGGTTTGCCTGATATAAATAATGTGAATATTTTGATAAGTAATTCCATGGATGGTCAAATAATTTCAACCGCAGCACAAAGTCTCGGGTTTAAGATTTGCCGTGGTTCTTCAAATCGCAAGGGATCTGTATCTTCTACTTTGCATATGATTGATAAACTTAAAAGCGGGGAAAGTGTTGCTATTATGGTTGATGGTCCGAGAGGACCTTACCATGAAGTTAAACCTGGTGTTGTTATGCTCGCAAAAGAGACAAAGGTTCCGATTGTTCCGGTACATTGGTATTCTACTGATATAACATTTAGAAAATTTCCGTCGTGGGACAAAATGCTTTCGCCTGTTGGTCCTTGTCGGATTTTAAATTCGTTTTCAGATCCTATTTATGTAGAAAATAAATCTGATGAACAAGTTCTTAGTGAAGTAAAGAATGCTCTGATTAATTTGGAAAAAGAGGCTCCCGAAAGGTATAAAGAGGCAAGAAAAGCTAAATTATGGAAACAAAAACAGTAAAAATATCGTTACTCCAAATGGGTTCTGAGCTTGGTGATGTTGAACAAAATTGTGACAAGGTCAAAGTGCTTTGTGAGCATTTAACAGAGCCGACGGATGTTCTTGTTTTACCCGAAGTTTGGACTGTTGGTTGGGCATGCCGTTATTTTAGAAAAACAGCTCAAAAAATTTCAAATAGTTCTGTTATAGACTTTTTATCCTCTATTGCCAGAAAATATAATACTAACATTATAGGTGGCAGTTTTATTGTTAAGGATGGTGAAGATTTTTATAATACTTGTCCGGTATTAAATCGAGAGGGTAATCTTGTTGCAACTTATTCAAAAAATCATCTTTATTCTTATTACGGTTGCGACGAAGATAAGTATGTGACTGCGGGCAAAGATCCTGTTATGGTTGAACTGGATGGTGTAAAATTCGGGTTAACTATTTGTTATGATATCAGATTTCCGGAAATTTACCGAGCATATGCTAAGGAGGGTGCTGATATTTTAGTTAATTGTGCTGCCTGGGGGGCTAAAAAGGCTGTGGCATGGGAAATGATGACAAAGTCACGTGCTATAGAAAATCAGTGTTATATGCTTGCTCTAACTCAGTCGGGTTACATAGAAGATGAACAATATAATCTAGGTGAGTCAAGGATTATTGATTATAAAGGTGATGAAGTTAATTCATTAATGAAAGGTGAGGGTATTATTACATCGAATTTAAACCTTCAGGAAATGTATGATTTTAGGGCAAAATCACCAATTCTCGGTGATATTAAGAGTAGTTATGAGGTAAAAACTTTATGCGTAAAATAGTTTTTTTATTATTTATAATTTTTATGAATGCACTGTCAGTTTGTGCTAATCCTGTAGATAAAACAATAAATTCCCTGCATGTGAATAAAGGTGCATTGGCAGTTTCTGTTCGAGATGTTAAAACAGGAAACAGTGTATATTCTCTTAATTCCGGGATGATGGTTAATCCTGCTTCTACTCTAAAACTTATTACTTTTGCATCTGTAGCAAATACTCTTGGTTTTGACTATGAGGTTTCTACTGTTCTTTATAAAAGTACTAATAATGATTTATACTTAAAATTGGTCGGTGATCCCCTTTTAGCATCTTCAGATTTAAATAAATTAATGGATACTGCTAAAGAAAAAAATATTATTACACCGAAGAATATTTATGTTGACTCAAGTCTGTTCGATAATGTGGAATGGGGTGAAGGATGGCAGTGGGATGATGATTTAAATCCATTAATGCCTAAATTTAGTGCTTACAACCTAGATAAAAATCTGCTAAATATTGTTATTACGCCTATTGGTAAGGATATTGTACCAACGGTGGCTGTGAAGCCTTTTTATCCTTTAACTTTTATGAATTTTTTAAGTACAGATTATCTTTCTAAGGAAAATAAAATAACTTTTTCAAAAAATCCTGATATTGAAAATATAATCAATATTTCCGGACAAGTTTCATCCGGCGTGACTAAGAATTTACCGGTGCCAAATCTTCGCAGGTACTTTATTTTAAGGTTGGAAAAAGCCATTTCATCTTCCAAAATAGAGTATTATGCTCCAATAAAAAATTCTATTTTACCTTCAGAAAATGTTTATAAGGTCGAGGAAGTTAGCCATAGTTTGAGTGATATCGCAAAGATGGTTCTAAAAGACAGTAACAACATGGCTGCTGAATCGATTTTTAAATTGGCAGGAGCAATTTATTCAAATTCTCAAGGAAGTATAGAAAATTCTTTAAAAATGCTTTCTAACTATTTAAGTTCAATAGGGCTTGATGTTTCTGATGTAAAAATTGTTGATGGAAGTGGTGTTTCTAAAAATAATCTTGTAAGTTCTGATTTTATGACACAGTTTTTGTGTGCAAAATCAAATGAATCAGATTTTGAAACCTATTATGATTTAATGGTTTCTCCGGGGCAGGGAACATTGAAAAACAGAATGCTTTATTTTAAAGATAATTTGAAGGCGAAAACAGGTACCTTATCCGGGGTTAGTGCCATTGCTGGATATATTACAACCAGAAAAGGTCGGTTGCTCGCTTTTGATATTATGATAAATGATACCAAAGCTTCATCTTATGATAAAAAGAATATCGAAGAACAAATTTTGAGACAAATTTATATGAACTATTAGAGAGGTTGAAAATGTACGAACCACAAGTATCGATTGTAATTCCAACGTATAATATTGTAGAAAATTCTCAAGTTAATGATTTTGATCTTTTGCTTACGCTATTGGGTAAGCAGACTTATCCTTATGTTGAAATTATAGTCATGGATAATGCTTCTAATGACGGTACTGTTGAACTATTGAAAGAATATAAAAATGACGGTGTAATTACATTTTTTTCTGCACCGGATCAAGGAAAGTTTGATGCTATAAACAGCGGTTTGATGAGAGCTAAGGGTAAATACGTCTCATTTCTGAGTTGTGATGATTTCTATCATGACATTATGGGAATAGAAAAAGCTGTATCTTTGATGGAGGAAGAAGAATCTGATTTTTGCTGTTTCCCATCTTATTTTTGTTCTAGTGATAATGTAATTGTATTTGAACCGGCAATATTAAATGTATTTCAAGTTGTACCTTGTCCTCGTCAGGCAATGTTTTTTAAAAAATCAGCTTTGCAAGAATTGGGATATTTTGATTCTAAATTTAAACTGCTTGCTGATTATGATTTAACAATCAGGTTGATGTTGAATGGTTATGCCGGTGTTATTCTGGCTGACAATATTGTTACAGTTAAGGCTCCTGTACAAACGGAAAAGCATACTATTCAGTCAAATGCGGAGTTAAGCCATATATTCCACAAGAATTATAGGTCAATGTATCCTATGACTGACGAAGTATTGGATAGAATGGTTAATATTTCTGAAGTGCCACAGGAACTTCTTGAAAAATTTGCAGATTTCTTTCCGGATGAGTCAAGAGATGAATTTTTTGAACAATATGAAAGTATGTATAATTTTAGGGTTCAAAATCGATAAAAATTTTATTTGCAAATTTGTGTTGTAGAGAATATAATTGAGATAGAACATAAAGATAAGAAGGTTAGGGAAATATGAGTGAAAAGAAGATAGCAGTTCTTGGTTGCGGATTATGGGGAAGAAACGTTGTTCGTAATTTTTATAATCTGAACGCTCTGGGCATGGTTTGCGATTTAGACGAAGAAAATTTAGCAAAAGTGAAAGAACAATATCCGGGTATTCCTACAACTCGTGATTATAATGATATTTTAAATAATGATCAAATTATGGGAGTCGTCGTTGTCACTCCAAGCCATACACATTTTAAGTTTGTTAAGGCAATGCTTGAAGGTGGAAAGCATGTGTATGTAGAAAAACCAATTTCTACTGTGGCACAAGAAGCACGAGATTTGGCTGATTTGGCAGAAAGTAAAGGACTTGTTCTAATGGTTGGACATTTACTTTTGTATCATCCGGCTGTTAATCGCTTGAAAATGCTTGTGGAAGAAGGCGAACTCGGCGAAATTGTTTATGCTCAGAGTGATCGCTTGAATATAAACTATTTTAAAAATGACCGTAGTGTTATGTGGGATTTGGCACCACACGATGTTTCGATGATAAGTTATGTTCTTGGGAAAAATCCAAAACGTGTTATTTCAGCTGTCGGTTGTTCTTCTGACAAAAACGATATTATGGATATTACTCATATTACGCTTGAAATGGAAGGTGGAGCCGTAGCTCAAATTTCGGATAGCTGGATTACTCCTAAAAAGCACGTTCAACTTTTAGTTCGTGGTACGAAGCGTACGGCAATTATGGATGATACTGTTGCTGAACATAAATTGACAATTTATGACAATTTTAATGCCGGAAATACTCAGCTGGTTCAGTCTGATTATCTTGAAATAGAACCGCTAAAATTGGAATGTCAGCATTTCGTTAGTTGTTGTGAAACCGGTAAAAAGGCTCGTTCTGATGGCGAAAATGGGTTTATTGTAGTTAGTGCATTGGAAGAAGCCGAAAAAATTATGCTGGGTGAAAGAGCAAAAAATCTTGATAATGTAGATTTTGCACTCTCTAGAAGTAAAAAGGGGTAGGTATTAATGGATATAAAAAATAATACAGCAAATATAGTTTCTATAAGCAGAATTTTTGTGGCTTTTATTGCAATAGGTCTTTTGTTTGTTGGAACAGCTCAAGCTTATATATGGTCGGTTGTTTTTACAATTGTTGCTTTTGCAATGGACGGATTAGACGGCTATATCGCCAGAAAATATAATCAGGCTTCGGAATGGGGATCAGTTTTGGATATTTTGGGAGATCGTATTGTAGAAGCTTCTTATTGGGTTGCTTTTGCTGTTATGGGGTGGTTAAGTATAATTTTCCCTTTAATATGCGTTACAAGAGCGTTTACTACAGACGGTATTAGAAGTGTTGCCTTGTCAAAAGGAATGACTGCTTTCGGAGAAAAATCGATGCAATCATCAGCGTGGGGAAAATTTATTTGCGGATCTAAATTTATGAGAATAAGTTATGCTGTTGCAAAAGTTGCCGCATTCGTTCTTTTAATTTGTGCTAATACTCCGGGACTTGTTGCAAGTATAAGTATTCCATTAAGTATGGTAGCTGTTAATCTCGCTTGGATTGCTATTATATTTTGTGTTGTACGTGCTATACCTGTAGTTGCCGAAAGCGGAAAGTTATTTAGCTAAATTCCCCCGTTATTATTGAATTCTTGGCTGATATAAGTGTAAACTAGTTTATCAGAAAGTTTTAGTGTTTGCCTGATTAAAGGTTCCATGATGTATGCTTCTTCACTTTCTGAATTTTTGCAGTATGAACTAAGAATTTTAAGCAGGCACATTATGTCTTCAGCTGTTCTTCTTATTTTAAATAATTTCAATATTTCCTCCTATCCTGATTTTAATAAATTAATAATAATTCAAGATTTATATAAGTAAATCTTTTGTTTAGAAATGTTAATATAGTAAAGCAGGTCTTATTTTTAGCTAACAATGTGTGTTAGAATCTCAATTGAAAGAGGGATAAATGTCTAAATTAAATATTGTACTTTACGAGCCGGAAATACCTCAAAATACAGGTAATATTGCCAGATTATGTGCATGTTGTGGTGCAGATTTATATTTAGTTGGGAAATTAGGTTTTTCTCTTTCAAGTAAATATACAAAGCGTGCCGGACTTGATTATTGGGATAGTGTAAATATTGTGAAAGTTGAATCAATGGAAAAACTTTATGAAATGTTTCCATGCGGAACTTTTTATTATTTGACAACCAAGGCGGATAGGCTTTATACAGAAATAAGATTTAAAGAGGGTGATTTTATAGTTTTTGGGCCTGAAACGCGTGGATTGCCTGACAGATATGTGCATGATGAGAATGCGAGAACTATTCCTATGGTCGAGGGTCAAAGAAGTTTGAATTTATCAAATTCAGTTGCAATAGTTGCTTATGAGGCGGTAAGGCAAAATGGAATTTAGATTACCTGAGCGTATAGAAATTTCAAATAAATCTACATATGGTCGGGTTCTAAATATTGCTGGTTCTGACTATATGCCTGGAGCTGCTTATTTATCAAGTGTTTCAGCTTTAAAAGTCGGTTGTGGGTACTGCTTTCTTGCAACTAGTAAGAAAGTTATCTCAACTGTTGCTGCTAAATCAAGTAATATTGTATTTGTAGATCCAAAAAACATTATTAAAGCAATGCAGACGGCAGATGTGATAGAGATTGGTTGTGGATTGTCAACGAATTATTCGGGTAAAAAAGTTTTTAATAAATTTATAAAATACGCTCCATCGCAGACTCCTATAATAGTTGATGCTGATGGATTAAATCTTATTTCTGAAAAAAATGCAGAATTTATTAAAAGAAAATTTCAAAAAGTTATATTTACACCTCATCCGCTTGAGGCAGCAAGATTATTAAATACGGATAGTGTACTTGATAATATAGCAGGAGCTGCAAAACTTATTTCAGAAAAATACAATTGTATTACTGTATTGAAAACTCATAATACTTTTATTTATTCTCCGGATGGCAGAAGCTATACAAATACTACAGGCAACAGCTCAATGGCAAAAGCCGGTTCGGGGGATGTTTTGACCGGTATGATTGCGGGTTTGGTCGCTCAGGGAATGGGTTTATTTGAGGCAGCTGCTCTTGCGGTGCATTTACATGGTCTTTGCGGTGATATAGCAAAGGAAAAACTTACCGAATATTCCGTTATGGCGGAAGATTTGATAAGTTCAATCCATTTGGCTATAAATTCTTATTTAAAATAAGAAATCAATATTTTCACCGATATTTTCGACTACTTTATTAATGTTGTTAAAAAGTGGTTCTGTTCCTTCAAAATATTTTGGTGCTTCCGCAATTCTTTGCATAACCGGTATGAGTATTTCGCTTTCTAATGCATCCGGTCTTAAATAGCCGTCAACCACGCTAATTTTAGGTATTTCCATTTTTATCTCCTTTTTTGTTTAGTGTACTTATTGATTTATTTTAAAAAATAGCCTGAGTTGGTAACATTTTTTTTACCTCTCAAGCTATTTAAACATCGTAAATTTTATTTTTTGCTATATTTTAGCTTTGAATTTGTTGCATAATTTCAAAAGGTTTTTCTGCAACTTTCATTGTTTCTTTTGAAATAATACCTCTTTTGAGTTCTGTGAAACTTGCTCTTTTTGAGCAGAATTTATTTTTCAAAAACTCATATGCAACTTTCGGGTCGCATTTTGAACCGCAAGTAAACAGATCAACTGCGGCGTAGCCGAGTTCAGGCCACGTGTGAATTGCCAGGTGGCTTTCTGATATAATTACAACACCAGAAACTCCATATGGGCTAAACATATGAAAACATTTTTGTACAATAGTCGCTCCACATTCTAACGCAGCTTCCATCATGTATTTTTCAACCTTGTCTAAGCTGTTCAGGGTATTTGGGTCGCATTCAAAAAATTCAGCAAGAACATGACGTCCAAGGCAAGTTTCTTCCGATCCTGAGTGATTGTTAAACATATCTATAGGTGAGTAAGTCAATTTTTTTTATCTCCTTATAAAAATGTATATTTGACACTTATCAATAATATAATAAAAAAAAAATTTTTGTTATATTTTAATATTTTGTTTACATCCCTTAATTTTATTATAAAATTATTTTATGGATAATCAAATTTTGGTTGTGGATGATGATGTTTCTATTAACGAGTTAATTAAGGTTAATCTTGAACTTTCCGGGTATAAGGTTTTGCAAGCTTATGACGGCATTAAAGGATTTGCACTTGCAAAACAGGAGGTTCCTTCTTTGGTTGTACTTGATGTTATGATGCCTGATGTTGACGGGTTTACTGTAGCAAAAAGAATTAGAGAAAACTCCGGGACAAAGGATATTCCAATAATAATGCTTACGGCTTTGGGGGAGCTAAATGATAAAGTTAATGGTTTTAACATAGGTGTAGATGATTATCTTGTAAAGCCTTTTGAGGTTGAAGAATTGCTGGTTAGAGTGCGGGCTTTGCTGAAAAGAACTCATCAAATTCCAGAATCCGCATCTACAAGAGATTTATTAACTTTGGGACAGATTACTCTTTTACCGGAAACGTACAGTGTTCGGATTGGTGAACAGACTGCAAAGCTGACACCTATTGAATATGACATTTTTAATATCTTGTTCCAAAATCACGGGAATATGGTTTCTTCTGCAAAACTTTTGAAGGATGTTTGGGGATATTCTCCAGATGATGATATTGAGACAATTCGTGTTCATATACGTCATTTACGTTCTAAAATAGATAAGATTTCAAATGGTAAAAAATACATAGAAACGATTTATGGTGGTGGGTATAAACTGAATGTTTGATCTTGAATTTAAGGGAAGCTGGCGTTCATATCAAAAAAGAGTTTTAGATGAACTGGAGTATCTCTTGGATGATAATAAGTTGAATATTGTTGCTGCTCCCGGTGCAGGCAAAACAATACTCGGTATTGAAGTTCTATCAAGGTTAAGGCAAAATACTCTTATTCTTGCTCCTACTATTACAATTAAAAATCAGTGGGTACAAAGAATTGTTGACAATTTTATTAATAATGAATCTGATATAAATAAAATAAGTAATGATATAAGTGTTATAAAAGATATTACGGTTTCTACATATCAGGGGTTACATTCTTTGTATAAAAACAAAGATGATAAGGAAAGGCTTATACAAGATTTAAAGAAAAAAGAAATTAATACGTTAGTTCTTGACGAAGCTCATCATCTGCGTACAGAATGGTGGTCAACATTAAACGCTCTTTACTCAGAGCTTGATAATAAAAAATTAAAAATAGTCTCATTGACCGGTACCCCGCCTTATGATGTTTCACCATCAGAGTGGAGTAATTATCATTCGCTTTGTGGTCCGGTAGATGCTGAAATTTCTATCCCTGAACTGGTAAAAGCAGGAGATTTATGTCCGCATCAGGATTTAATTTACTTTTCCGATTTGACAAAAGAGGAGAAAAATATTGTATTTGATTTTAATGAAAGGCTAAAGGAGTTTCTTACATTTATAGATGAAACATCTGATTTATTTTATGCAATTGAGAGTTCGCGTTTTATCAATGAATTAGATAATAATGTTGATATTATTTATGAAGATACAAATTTTACGGTTTCATTAATTTCGTATTTGCTAAGCGTTGATTCAATGAATATGAATGCAAGAATTTTAACAGAATTTATTGGGTTGTCTCTGAAACAAATTCCTAAATTCGATAATTTGTCTGCTCAATTTCTTATAAATGGTATTCTAGGAAGATTTAGTGATTATTTTAAAAATGTCCCGTTATTAAAATCAAAATTGAAAGACTTAAAACTATTGAAAGGAAATAAAGTTGACTTTACCGGTAAAACTGATTTTAAAAATCTTTTTGCCAGAAGTTTGAATAAATTGGATGCAATTTTTGAAATTACTAAGTTTGAATATTTTATTCAAAAAGAAGCGTTGAGAGAAGTTATTTTGCTAGATTATATCGGAAAAGGTAATCTAGAAGGTTTGAATATATTTTCTACTTTTGAAAAGCTTTATTCCCTTCATTTGAATATTGGTGTTTTAACAGGTTCATTGGTTGTTATTCCAATTGAGGCTAAAGATGAACTTTATAAAATTTTAGACTCGCAAAATATTCATAAAACAAAAATTCTGACAACAGAGTTTGAACCGGGGTATGTGAGGGTCGAATCATTTGGAAATATTGATCTTGTATCTATCATTACAAAATTATTTGAAAAAGGTTTTATAAATATTTTGATTGGTACAGCAGCTTTACTCGGTGAAGGTTGGGATTCTCCGAGTGTAAATACTCTTGTTATTGCCAGTATTGTTGGATCATTTATGTTGTCAAATCAAATGCGAGGACGTGCTTTAAGAATAGATAAAAATAACAAGTTTAAAACTTCAAATATTTGGCACCTTGTATCTTTATGCGGAAACTATGAACAAGCACCTGATTTTTTGACTATAGAAAAGCGATTTAATACTTTTGAGGGAATAAGTTATAATGCAAACAAAATTCAAAATGGTATTGAACGCCTAAATCTAAATATGAATGACATTAGGTCTATCGATTGTAAAAATTTGAACCGTGAAATTTTTGAGTATGCCAAAGCAAGAACTCATTTAAAAGATAGGTGGCAGCAGATTTTTGATGGAAGTTGCATAAATGAAAAAAATATGGCTCCTCAAATTTATGATGTAATTTTAGGTGGTCAAACGCAAAAGAATATTGTTTATTCGGATATTCCGAAGTGGTTTGTAGGCTTTAATACAATTTTAAAAAATATCGGTGTTTGTCGTAAAAGTTTTAAAATGAACTTTATTGAAAAAGCTTTTTTGCGAATTTGCAAAAAAATGAATTTTGTTATGGACAATTATGAACAGGTTATTCAAGAAAATTATTTCATATATCAAAAACAAAATTTACTTGAAAGTTTCGCGAAATCCCTTTTACTAACTATGTGTGATTTAAGTTTTATAAAAACAGATTTTTCTAAAATTAATTTGTACTTTAATACCGAATTAAATTCAAATTTCTATATAACATTGAGCGGATGTACAAATTACGAAAGAAATCTTTTTATCAAATCTTTTGGTGAAATTTTTGATTTAAATGACAAAAACAGATATATTTTGAAATTCGACGAATATTACTATGCTGTACCGGAATGCATAGCTTCTCATAATAAAAATGTAAAACTTTTCGTAAAACATTTGGAACAATATTTGATTGGATATTTTGAAATTATTTATACAAGAAACCCTAACGGATATAAAGAATTGTTAAAAGCCCGATATACAAAGCCTAAATATGATAAACTCAAAAATAGTAGAGTTTGGATTTAAATTAAGGTATTTGGATGAGCCTATTTCATCGGATTAAGAATATAATAAGAAGCAACATAAATTTTCCAGGTGCGGAAGATATTAATGTTGAGATGGATTCTTATGATGACATATATTACGATGATTTAAAGGTAGTAAATAATGAAACAAATAGTTTAGAAAAAAAGTATTACAAAGTTTTAGAACTCGAATATGGTGATAATTTCGATAAGATTAAACGTAATTACAAAAGGCTGCTAAAAAAGTATCATCCTGATTTGTTTCAAAATAAACCTGAGAAATTAGAAACAGCACAAAAGGTTACAAAGGAAATTAATGAAGCATATACATATTTTGAAAGGAAATTTTTATGAATTTGTTGGTACGTATTTTTAAATTTTTGCAATCAGAGGCACATTCATTTGTTTCACGATTTGAAGATCCTGTAAAATTAATTGAACAGGGTATTAGGGACTTGAAAAAAGACTTTGATGAATCTATGAAAAATGTTGCCCAAATAAAGGCGATTGCTATTGGTACAAAAAAAGAATTAGAAGCCAAAAAGCAAATAGCCGATGACTATGAACACAAAGCAATGATATTGCTTCAAAAAGCAAAGAATAATGAACTTGAAGAATCTGAAGCAGATAGATTGGCTGCCGAAGCTTTGAAAAAGCGTAAAGAAGCTTTGGCACAGGTTGAAAAACTTTCTCAAGATGCAAAAAAATATGACGAGTCGTTAGAACAAATGAGTAAAAAAGTAATGCAACTGAAAGATAAAATTAAAGAGGCAGAAAATGAATATACTTCCTTGAAAGCCCGTGCAACAGTTGCAAAAACTACTAAAAAAGTTAATCAGCAATTATCTTCGGTTAATTTAGATTCAACATCAGCTATGATTGAAGAAATGAAAACAAAAATTCAAGCGGAAGAAAATCTTGCAGAAGCTTATGAACAAACACTTCCGATCGAAACGTCCGTCGATGATGAAATTAATAAAGCAATAGGTACTGATATTGATATTCAAAAGTCTCTGGAAGCTATGAAACAAAAATTATTAGCTAATCCGGAAGATAATAACGATATCGATAAATTAAAAAAGGATCTTGAAGATTAAAAATATGACACACAAAAAAAGAACCCGTAAGGGTTCTTTTTTTGTGCATTTAAAAACTTAAGCTTCAGCTGGTGTTTCTTCTGCCGGTGTTTCACTAGCAGCTTTAGCTTCTTCTGCTGCTTTAGCAGCTGCTTCTTCCTCAGCTTGTTTTTTAGCCAATGCTTTTCTTGAAAGTTTAACGGTTTCTTTTTTCTTATAATTGAGAGTACCGTCTTCTTTGCAGTGCTTAATAAGATATTGAACTCTTTCAGTCGGTTGAGCACCTTTTGAAATCCATTCTTTTGCACTAGCTAAATCGAATTTCATTTCTTTTGTTTTAGGGTTATAGAAGCCTAATTCTTGAATAGGTTTACCTTCTCTTTTTGTAGTTGAATTAATAACGATAATTCTGTATGAAGGTTGTTTTTTAGCACCTAATCTTTTAAGTCTGATTTTTAACATTTTTAGTTTTCCTTCTTTATTTGTTTGTATTTACATTCGGAAAGTCAACCGCCGCTTGATGATTTTCCTCAGCAGGGTTAAAGAGGAATTACCCTTACTGTACCACTTATTAAATCACAAAAAAAAAACTATGCAAGAGTCTTTTAAAAACCTTTGTTTTTCGCATTTGTTCCTCTTGATTTTATTCTTTTTTCGGATAAAATACAGAAAGATGCATGTAGTTTAAACTAGAAAAGGATATTAACAATGAAATCAACAGTAACAAAAGGTAATGAAAATTTGGTAACAATCAGCTTGTCAATTCCTGCAAAAGAGGCAGATGAGGCTTATAACAGTGCAGCAAGCCGTATTTCACAACATATAAATGTTAACGGTTTCAGAAAAGGTAAGGCTCCAAGAGCAGTCGTAGAAAGACATGTTGGTGTAGATAGGATACAACAGGAAGCTCTTGATATTGTGTTGCCGAAATGCTTAAATCAGGCAATTTATGACAACAAGTTGGATGTTATATCTCAACCGGTTTTAAAGGACTATAAATTTGAACATGGAAAAGATCTCGAGATTACGATTGAGGTTGAAACTAGACCAGAGTTAACTTTGGGTGAGTACAAATCTTTGAATTTAAAGGCTGAAGTTCCGGCTGAAGATTCAAAGGCTTTTGATACAGCTTTGGAATCTTTCTTGAACAGGCATTCGTCTATGGAACTTGTATTGGATCGTGCTTCTAGTGCAACTGATACGGTTGTTTTTGATTTTGACGGAACTTGCAACGGTGAAAAAATCCAAGGCGGCAGTGCTAAAGGTTACGCTTTAGATCTTGCTCATTCAAACTTTATACCGGGTTTTGCGGAACAATTAGTTGGACACAATATCAAGGATGAATTTGATATTCAAGTTACTTTCCCGGCTGATTATCATGATGAAAAATTAAAGGGTCAACCGGCTACTTTTGCTATTAAGATTAATGAAATCAAACAAAGGGTTTTGCCGGAATTGACTGATGAATTTGTATCTAAAAATACTCAATTTAAAACAGTTGACGAATTAAAGGCTGATATTCAGAAATACGTGGAAACTCAAAGAGAAAATATTAAAAAGTCTAGTGCTGAAAATGCCATATTTAAGTCTGTAGTTGATTCAAGTTCTGTTGAAATACCTCAAAGAATGATAGACAGAGAGGTAGAGTCATTGAAGGCTGAATATCAACAAAGACTTTCATATCAGGGTATGGAATGGTCTAAATTCGTTGAAGCCCAAGGAGGCGAAGAAGAATTTGGCAAAACTTTAGTTGAAGATGCAAGAGCAAGAATTAAAAACTCTTTAATCATAGATAAAATTTCTAAAGAAGAAAAAATTTCTGTAGAACAAAAAGATTTTAGTGAAAAACTTTCTCAGTTGTCTATGGTTTACGGTCTTGGACCGGATCAGATTGTTAAACAGTTCGGCAACAGTCCTGAGTTTTTAACAACATTGTCTCAGCAGGTTATCAACGACAAAGTTCGTAGCTTCCTTGTAGAAAACAATAATTTCGAATATGTAGAAATTAAAGAAAAAGTTGAAGCTTAAGGAAAATTAGGTATAATATTATGAGTAAGGCGGCATTGCCGTGCCGCCTTTTATTAAAATAAGAAAGGGAAATAAAATTATGAGTTTTGTACCTGTAGTAATTGAACAGTCAAGTAGAGGCGAAAGATCTTTCGATATTTTTTCAAGGTTATTAAGAGAAAGAATAATTTTCTTAGGAACTGAAATTGATGATATGGTTGCGAACTTGGTTGTTGCACAATTATTATTATTGGATAGTGAAAATCCGGAAAAAGATATTATGTTATATATCAATTCTCCGGGAGGAAGTGTAACTGCCGGATTTGCTATTTATGATACTATGCAGCACATAAGAGCAGATGTTTCTACAATTTGTCTTGGTCAGGCTGCTAGTATGGGAGCGTTTTTGCTTTCATCAGGTACAAAAGGTAAAAGAATGGCTTTACCTCATTCAAGAGTTTTAATTCACCAACCTTTAGGTGGTGCTCAAGGTCAGGCAACTGATATTGAGATTCAAGCTGCTGAAATTATTAGAATTAAAAAATCTTTAAATGAAATTTTGGCTTCTAACACAGGTCAATCTATTAAAAAGATTGAAAAAGATACAGATAGAGATTATATTATGACTCCGCAGGAAGCTTTGGAATATGGTATGATTGACAAAGTTATTTCTCGTGATGTTATCAAGTAATTGGAGAAAACCTAAATGCCTAAGCATGAAGATGATAAATTAAAATGTTCGTTTTGTGGAAAAACTCAAGATCAAGTAAAAAAACTAATTGCTGGTCCGGAAGTTTATATTTGCGATGAATGCGTAGAGTTATGCAATGAAATTCTGGATGAAGAATTTTTTGAAGCAAAAGATAAAGACGGTACTGCTGATGTTGAAAATTCTGAAAAAGATGAAAAACCGATTCCAAAACCTCATGAGATTAAAGCTTATCTTGATCAATATATAGTAGGTCAGGATGATGCAAAAAAGGTTTTGTCTGTTGCGGTTTATAATCACTATAAGAGATTGAAGCATAATGCCGGTAAAGAAAAAGAGGGTGTTGAAATACAAAAATCTAACATTCTTCTTGTTGGACCTACGGGTTCAGGTAAGACATTGCTTGCTCAGACTCTGGCGAAAATGCTTGATGTGCCGTTTGCAGTTGCAGATGCAACGACATTAACAGAAGCCGGTTATGTTGGTGACGATGTTGAAAATATTTTGCTTCGCCTGTACCAGAATGCGGAGTTTGACTCTGCTAAGGCAGAACGCGGGATCATTTATATTGATGAAATTGATAAAATTACCAGAAAATCTGAAAGTACGTCTATTACACGAGATGTTTCAGGAGAAGGCGTTCAACAGGCTCTTTTGAAGATGATTGAGGGTACTGTTGCACATGTTCCGCCTCAAGGTGGTAGAAAACACCCGCATCAAGAGTTCATTGAAATTGATACAAAGAATATTTTGTTTATTGTTGGCGGAGCTTTTGTCGGATTAGAAAAAATTGTTGACCAACGAGCAGGAGATGGAAATTCTGTTGGTTTTGGACATAATCCGGTATCCCAAGCTGAAAAAGAAGCTAATGCGATGAAACTTTTGAAACGTTTACAGCCGGAAGATTTGTTAAAGTTCGGTTTAATCCCAGAATTTATTGGTCGTGTACCTGTTTATGCGGTTCTAGATCAATTGAATGAAAAAACGTTAAAGATGATTTTGACAGAACCAAAAGACGCTATTTTAAAACAGTATAAAGAACTTTTAAAAATGGATGGCGTTGATTTGGAATTTGAATCCGATGCTATAGAATTAATTGCAAAGGAAGCTATTAAGCGTAAAACTGGGGCAAGAGCTTTGCGTTCTATTGTTGAGGAAATTATGCTCGATATTATGTATGATGTTCCTACAAAGGAAAATATAGATCATTTCACGGTAACGGCAGATATGGTTAAAAATCGTAAAAATGCCGAAGTTGTTCAACTTCCGACACCTAAAAAAGATGAAAGCATAATAGCGTAGTTTGATACAAAACTTAATATAATAGCAAAAAAAATGCTACCTAACACTTTTATACTGTAGGTAGTATTTTTTATGAATAATGTTAGTGTTAGTAGTTATAATAGTAGGCGTTTTATAAATTTTACCGGTAAAAAGACCTCACAACCTATCAATTCTGCTGATCAATTTCTCTCTGATGTAGATAAAAATGTGAAGTCAATGGAGAATGGTAATTTTTTCTCTAGATATTTATGGTCACCTACAGCGATATATGCTTCATTTATTCCTTTTGCCGGTTATGGATTTTATAATTTGGCAAAACTGTGGAGCTTGAAAAAAGCCGAAAGGATGTTAGAACATGATACGGTTTTAAGCAAATTCCATAAGCGTTTCCCGGTCGGACTTGTAGCTTCTTTAGTTGCGGTTGCAGGTCTTCAATATATTTTTAGCCTAAATTCTGATAAAAAGTTGGAAAAATTCCAACAGGATTTTAAAGAAATTAATACAAAGACTGATGCTCGTTTGCGGGATCAGGTAATTCGTTCGTCTATGATAGGGGCGATGTGTTCACCGATGTGCGGAGAGGTTACGTTTAATAAAAACCTTGTAATGGATCCTATTTCAAGGCGTAAGTTGAAAAAACTTATTAAACATGAACTTGTACATGCCGGACAATACGAGACAATTGCACGTTCAGAAAACGGAATTAAAAAACTGAATTATGCGGTATTAAAATCGACATCAAAACTTATGAGTAATCCGAAAGCAAGTGCTGAAATTGAGGCAATTTATCAAGATATAATTAATGATAAAACTGGTAAGTACGAAAATATTACGGTACGTATGGTTGGTACTGATGTTGATTTTAAAAAGTATATTATTGCTATTCATACTTTAAATACTAATAAGGATGCCGGTTTTGACGATATCCCTATGGTAATTGATGAGTTACATTACGAAAAAGTACGAGAGGAAAAAGGAGCTTTGACTCAAGAGCAAGAGCAAAAGGCTCAACAGTATTATCAAGCTCAAATTGATTATCCACCACTAACATTTTGGAATATGATAAATCCGTTTTCACCATATTATAATAACCTTTTAGAGCGTGAAGCCTACAAAGAAAGTCCAAACCTCATTACAAGATTTAGACATTTATTTGTTAAGGATTAGCGATTTGCAAACTATTTATATTTATGCCAGAATGCTGTAAAAGGGGAAGTGTAATATGGGAGAGTCTAAGACATTAATTCTGATAGATGGTCATGCATTGGCATTTAGGCAGTATTATGCTCTTGAAAGAACCAATATGCAAACAAAAGAAGGGATTCCAACGTGGGCTGTTTATGGGTTTTTCAAAGCTATTTTTGATCTTTTAAAAAATAAAGATCTTGCTCCTGATGCTATCGGGGTTGCTTTTGATGTTTCTCATCACACTTTCCGAACTGAAAAATTCCAAGATTACAAGGCTAATCGGGTTGAAATGCCGGATGCAATGCAAGTTCAAATGGGACTTATTTATGAGGGGCTGAAAGCTTTTAGTATACCTATTTATACCAAAGAAGGTTTTGAAGCTGATGATGTTATTGGTACGATCTCAGAGCGTGCGTGTGAACTTGGGCATAAAGTCTTGATTTTAACCGGTGATCAAGATTCTTTTCAATTGATCAAAAAAAATGGTTGTGTAAAAGTTATTCTTCCATATAAGGGCGAACTTTTGGAATATGACTGGGACAGGGTTTATGAAAAACTCGGTGTTTATCCGGATCAAGTTGTCGATTATAAGGCTTTACGCGGAGATGTTTCGGATAATATTCCCGGGGTTAAAGGTATTGGAGAAAAAACTGCGGTAAAACTATTGGCGGAATTTAAAACTGTTGACAATGTGCTGGCTAATGCTGACAAAATTCAAGCAAATGCAGTACGTGAAAGAATAAAAAGCGGTGTAGAACAGGCTCAGTTGAGTAAATATCTCGCAACGATTGTCAAGGATGTCGATATTGAATTTGATTTTGATAAAGCTAATATCGAGCTTCCTAACATTTTAAATGTGACCGAATTTTTGCGTAAAATGCAGTTTTACAGTTACTTAAAAAATATTGAAAATATTTTGAAACTTTTTAATAAGGACGCAGAAATTCCTACGGTGCAATCCCTGCCACAAGAGGCATCTGGAGGACAACTCGGTTTGTTTGCTCAGGCTGTTCAAACTCAGGTGAATAAAAAAAGTGAAGATCTTGTTACTGCAAAATTAATAACTGATACAAACGATTTTGAAGATTTGATTAAAAAATTACATTCTTCAAAACTTTTTTCTTTTAGATTTTTTGCTGATGTAAAAAATCCTTTAGAATTTGATTTATATGGAATTGCTTTTGCTTTTGATGAAGCTTTTGGTTATGACGGATCATTAAATATTAAAAATCCTGATAGAGATACTCAGGTCTTTTATATACCTCTGAAACACAATTTGGAAAATCAACTAAAAGTTTCTTATATCTTTAATGGATTAAAGTCTGTTTTTGAAAATAGTAATATAAAAAAACTTACTCACGATGTTAAAAGTTGTACAAATATTTTGTTTAATTTTGGGATACGATTAGACGGATTTGTTTTTGATACAATGCTAGCCAGCTATATCAAAAATTCCAGTGCTTCAAATAATTTTGATATTCAATGTATGGAAAGAATTAATCATATTCTTCCTACTATGGTTAGTGATGATAAGGATAAAAAATTCACGGATTATGATATTGATTTTGTCAAAAAATATACAAGTGAAGTCATGTTTTGCTTGTTTGAACTCGTAAAATATTGGTTTGAAAACCTTGATAAAAAGGAATATTCAATTTTATGTGACATAGAAATTCCTTTAGCCTTTGTGTTGGCAAATATGGAAGAACAAGGAGTTTCTGTTGATGTAGAGTATTTGCATTCTTTGACAAAAGAATTTGATAAGAAAATTGCTAAAGATGAAGATAGAATTTATGCAATTGCAGGCTTACCGTTTAATATAAATTCTCCAAAACAGGTTGGAGAGATTTTGTTTGGTAGATTAGGTATAAATTCAGGTAAGAGGGGAAAAGCGAAAAATTCAACCAGTGCAGAGGTTTTGAATAGCCTTGCTCAGGATTATGAAATTGCAGGTTTAATCCTTGATTATAGAAAGTATGCAAAACTCAAATCAACATATACAGAGGCTTTACCTGCATTAATTGATTCTAAAGATAACAGGATACATACAACACTTAATCAGACTGTTGCTGTTACGGGAAGATTATCTTCTTCAAACCCAAATTTGCAAAATATTCCCACTCGCACTTTAGAGGGTAACAAAATTCGTCAGGCTTTTGTTCCTTTCGATAGACAAAATTATTCCATTCTGTCTGCGGATTATTCACAAATTGAATTGAGGTTATTAGCTCACGTTTCTGAGGATGAAAATCTTATAGAAGCATTTAAATCTGGATTGGATGTTCATACTATTACTGCATCAAAAGTTTTTGGAGTTTCGATTGAAGATGTTACTAAAGAAATGAGATATAAATCAAAGGCTGTTAATTTTGGAATTGTTTACGGACAGAGTAAGTATGGACTTGCTAAGGCTTTAAAAATTACACCGGATGAGGCTGAACATTTTATAAAGATGTATTTTAAAACTTACCCTAAAGTTAAAACATACATGCAAAATATGGTTAAACTTGTCGAAAAACAAGGGTATGTTGAAACCGTACTGGGCAGAAAACGTTATTTAACAAATGAAATTGATAGCTCGAATGCTATGATTAGAGAATTTGCAAAGCGTGCGGCAATTAATCATCCAATGCAAGGTTCTGCATCTGATTTAATAAAGCTTGCGATGATAGATTTTAGTAAAAAATTAAAAGAAAATAATTTAAAATCTAAGATGATAATGCAAGTTCATGATGAATTGGTGGTTGAAGTTTTGAATTCAGAGATAGAGACGGTTAAGAAACTTGTTTTGGATGCTATGGAGCTTGGTCAGCCTTTGAAAGTTCCTCTGCTTATTGATATAAATGTTGGAGAATCATGGAAAGAATCATAAAATTTTTAATATTTTTTATAATTTTTAATGCGTGTTGTTTAAGTTCGTTTGCTTTTGATGAAATTAATTTAAACAGCTTGCTTTCTACCCAGTATGTTAAGTATGAAAATTGTACAAAAGTTTTCAATACAGGTAATGTAAATCTTTTATACCTGACTATTGCTGCGGTGAATGCAAATAGATTTAAGATTGATGAAATTCAATCCGAATCAGGTTATGTTTTGTTTACCGCGGTTAATAAGCAATTTCTAGCTTCTGTCAGCAATGTTAATACTAATCAGGGAATGCTAAAAATTACACCGGCTGATGGCAATTATTTCTTTCAACCGGGAATAGTTTCAAATATTTTTAAATATGTTGATATAAATTTAAGTAAAACACCCGAAGTAATTAATTTAAAATAGGAAAGATTCTTTTTGTATTTTTAGTTGTTTGCGTGCAAATATCTTCAAAGGTCGTTTGCCTTAAATTTGCTATTTCTGAAGCTACATAAGTCACATAAGCAGGTTGATTTTCTTTTCCGCGGAAAGGTACCGGAGTTAAGTATGGGTCATCTGTTTCTAGTAATAAGTATTCAATTGGAATATTTGAAGCAACTTCTTTTAGTTTAATTGCATTTTTAAAAGTTACAACACCCCCTATAGATATGTAAATCCCGCGTTTTATGCATTCTTTTGCAAATTCTAAACTGCCTGAAAAACAATGCATTATAGCCGTAGAATTTTTATTATATTTATCTAAAATTTCCAGGGTGTCACCATATGCTTCGCGGCAGTGAATATTTAAAGGCAAATTCATTTGATTTGCAAATTCTATTTGTTTTATAAAAATTTCTTTTTGTAAATCTTTGAATGTTTTGTCCCAATAGTAATCAAGACCAACTTCGCCTATACCTATTATTTTTGCATTGTTGCAAATTATATTTTCCATATTAGAAAGCGTTTTATCGGTAAAAGTTTTTGCTTCTTCGGGGAAAACACCGACATAACCATACAAACAATCATCTTTTTGAATAAATTTATCAACTTCAAAAATATCTTCTCCTGTGCTGGAAGGAATAATTGCCGTTATGTCATTTTTTTTTAGGTTTGCAATAGCTTCTTCTATCGGTGTATTTTTTAACATATTAAGATGTGAATGTGTATTAATAATTTTCATATTTCTATTTTAGCACAATTTTATTGTATAATTTTTTTATGGAAAATATGGGTTTGAAAATTTCTATAGCACATCTTTATCCGCGTTTAATGAATTTGTATGGTGATTTGGGAAATATTATTACTCTGAAAAAACGTTGTGAATGGCGTGGAATTGAAGTCGAATTTAGTGAAATAAATTCCGGTGATAATGTTGGAGTTCACGACTTGTTTTTTATAGGTGGAGGACAAGATAGACAACAAGAAGATGTTGCAAGCGAACTTTTTTCTCATAAGAATGAATTGATTACTCAAAGAGATGACGGAGCCGTATTTTTGGGTATTTGTGGTGGATATCAACTTTTTGGTCACTATTACAAACCGCACGATAAGGATAAATTACCTGGAATATCTTTGATGAATGCTTATACTGTCGCAGGTAGCAAAAGATTTATTGGTAACGTAACAGTAAAAACGAATTTCTTAACCCCTAATACTCTTGTCGGGTTTGAAAATCACAGCGGATTGACGTATTTAGAAGAAGGTTGTGAACCACTGGGTGTTGTTACCGTTGGAAATGGGAATAACGGTAAAGACGGTTTTGAGGGCGGCAGATATAAAAATGTTTTCGGGACTTATCTTCACGGCTCACTATTGCCAAAGAATCCCCATTTTGCGGATTATTTAATTGAACTGGCTCTTGAAAAACGATACGGAGAAAGGATCTCCCTTTCCCCGCTCGATGATAAATATGAATGGAATGCCCACGAAAGTGTAGTGGCTAAAGCGTATTAAGTATCTTTACTCGCCCCTTCGCATTGGACGGCTTTCGCGTTGTCAACATTGTCCCAGTCTGCCCCCTCTCCCCAACCCTCTCCCGTCGGGAGAGGGAGACAGTTTAGTCGAGCTTGCGAGACCAACACTGGCGGGTGAGGGGTTTTTCTTTATCCACAATACTTGTCATCCTGGACTTTACAAAGCGAACCGCCACAGCGGAGCGAGGACGTGTGAGCCTGTATGCAGGGCTGTTTCAGGATCTTTATCAATCTTTCCCTCCCTAGTTAGGGAGGGATAAAGGGTGGGTGGTTCGATCTAGCATAGAGGTCAAAATAAACTCCAAGCTTGCCGGTTTAGTAACCCATCCCCACCCCTTCCCTGACAAGGGAAGGGAGTATAAATGAGTTCTTTATCCAAGGAAGGAAGTTTAGTTATCCGCCAGGCAAACGAACCTGCCACCGGAGTCACCGCGAGTGCGGCTGCCGTTACCGTCCGTGTAACCACTGAGGAAGCCGCGGCCGCGAGAGCTACCGCTCGTACTCGAGTCCTCCTCTGACGACCACAGGGTGAAGCCCGAAACAGAAGAAGGGTCAATGCCCAGTTTTGCTACTTCTGTAGTATCCCAGCTTGCATTCTGTTGTCCTTGGTACGCACTTACGCTTGAGAGGCTTGGGTATACTGCTTTTGCTATGTTTGCAAGTTCTGTCATGTCAGG
>JAFUUC010000008.1 GCA_017471365.1 bacterium | reverse complement strand
TCGCTTTGTAAAGTTCAGGATGACAAGTATTGTGGATAAAGAAAAACCCCTCACCCGTCAGTGTTGGTCTCGCAAGCTCGACTACACTGTCTCCCTCTCCCGACGGGAGAGGGTTGGGGAGAGGGGTCGGACTTATTTTTGACCTTTGTGCTAAATTAAACCACCCACCCTAGCCCTCCCTAGCTAGGGTGGGAAGTTTTTGCTTGTCACCCTAAATTTATTTCAGGGTCTATTCAGTATCGTTAATGATGTACAGCAATGACGCTATGACAAAAATTTATATTATATTAAATTCTTCATCCCAATCTATCTTACCTGAAGGTTTAATTTTATGGTATTCATAACTGTTTTCGACATATTCGGGCTTAAACAGGTTCTTTTTACACAAAATCTTTACAATATCCGGCAAAAGTTTTGTACTGCCTGCCAGCGTTCCGGTTGCAGAAGTAGCCTTATTGCCGTCAAAATAAATCCTGCTTCCGGCAAACTCAAATTCTCTCACATCACTATGTGTACAAGGTAAGCAATCTGATATCAAAATTACCCTATCATTAGGTTTTGTCTTAAATAAAAGCCTTAGAGCATCATCACTAACATGCACTCCATCAGCAATAATTTCAGTATAAATATCGTCGTTAACCAATGCACTCAAAGCTGTTGAACTGCCACGATGACTTATGCCACTCATAGCGTTAAAAGTGTGTGTTACACCGTCACAATCCCCCAAATCTCCGCCAACACAATGTCCCGCCTGAACTTTAACACCACGTGAATGCAAATAATCAAACAAATCACTCTGAGCAAGTTCAGGAGCTAAAGTTACGATTTTTATAAAATCATCTTCAATCTTTTTGTAATTTTCAACCGTCGGAGTTAAAAATAAATGTTCATCGTGGATTCCTTTTTTCTCAGGGTTTAAAAACACTCCTTCCAAATGAATCCCTGCAATCTCTGCTGATTGCGGTTCTGATTTTTCTGCCGCCTGTTTAATAACACAAATCTGACGCTTAATATTTTCAATACTATCAGTGACAAGTGTCGGAAAAATTACCCCCACACCTTCTTTATAAATTTTGTTTGCCAAAAAACAAATTTCATTAACAGTCGCAGTATTAAAATTAACTCCGTAACAACCGTGAAAATGCTGTTCTAACAGTAAATTTGTCTGCATAAAATTCACCTTTTATATTACACTACCTGCAAAAACTTTTCTTGCTTGTTCTCTATCATCAAAATGAATAGTTTTGTCTCGTAAAATTTGGTAATCTTCGTGACCTTTTCCCGCAATAACAACAACATCGTTATTTTCAGCAATAGTTTTCAGCATAGAAATAGCTTCCCCTCTATCCGGTTCAACCGTTACGATTTCCGGCGAAACAGAATTTAATCCGGCAATTATGTCCGTAATAATCTGCTGTGGATCCTCAGAACGAGGATTGTCACTTGTAATAATAATCCTATCAGAAAGTTTTTGAGCAATTGCACCCATTTTCGGACGTTTTGTAGCATCCCTGTCGCCACCACAACCAAATAGACAAATTAACTTACCGTCTTTTGGTGTAATTTCTCTTGCCGCCTTCAAAACATTCTCTAAACCATCAGGAGTATGAGCATAATCAACAATTACAAGTGGTTTTTTGTTTACAACTTCAAACCTGCCGGCAACCCCATGAACATTTTCTAATGCTTTGATAGATATTTTTATATCAATGCCCATAGCAATAGCAGAAGTAATTGCAGCTAAAACATTATAAACGCTAAACATCCCGTTCATATGCAAACTCACCGGATAACTTTTATCCCCGACAACAAGAGTAAATTCCGCACCATTAAGTGAAAAAATAACATCCCTCGCCATAACATCAGCAGAATTTTTAACCCCATAAGTGTACTTTCTGACACCCTCAGGAAGAACAGAAAGGAATCTTTGAGAATAGTCATCATCAGAATTTATAACCGCAAAATTTCCCTCTGCCAAACGACTAAATAACAAAGATTTAGCATTAAAATAATTATCCATAGTGATGTGATAATCCAAATGATCTTGAGTCAAATTCGTAAACACCGCACCATTAAAACGACAACCACCAACCCTATTTTGCTCTAGTGAATGCGAACTAACTTCCATTACGACATTATCAATTTTTTCGATATCTTTTATCATCCTTAAAGTTGCCTGAAGTTCAGGAGCCTGAGGAGTAGTATGCTTAGCATTTCTATACTCACCATCAGAAGACAATTTATAACCAAGAGTACCTATCAATGCACATTTACAATCATTTTGTTCAAGAATTTTTTGAATAAGATGAGTAACCGTAGTTTTACCGTTCGTACCTGTAACACCAATTAAATTCAAACCTTTTGACGGGCTTGAATAAAATCTGTCGGCTATATCAGCAATTTGAAGCCTTGTCGAGTTAACCTGAACTTGCGGGATATTTATCTTTAAAGGGCGTTCGACAAGCAATGCAACAGCACCTTTATCAATAGCATTCTGTGCATACTCATGCCCATCAGTATGTTCACCAACAAGACAAACAAATATGTCACCCTGCTTTGTAGTATTTGAATTATAAGAAATCCCGGATATCTCTACATTTTTAAAATTAATCAAATCCTTATATTTTAAATACTCTATCAATTCATCAAGTTTCATAATATTATCTCCTTTAATTTGTTTTTACTTTTTGCGGAATTTTATCCGGCTTAATATCTAAAATTCGAGCAACTTGCTCTGAAATTTCATGAAAAACTGGACCAGCAACAGTATTTCCCCAAACAGGTCCTTTTTTTGCACTATCTACAACAACATAAATTAAAACCTGCGGATCATCTGCCGGAAAATAACCTATCGTAGAAGTATACATAGCTCCTGAATAGCCAACACCGTGTTCCAAAGGTTTTCTTGAAGTTCCTGTTTTAGCTGCAATATTATATTTGTCAGATTTAATACTCGATCTGCCATTATTAACACTTTTTACCAAAAGCCTTGTAATTGTTTTAGCAGTCTCTGGAGAAATCGTTTGTATAGACTTTAATTTCATTTCAGCTTCTTCCGGAGAATATTTTATAATATGGGGGGTAACTCTCACGCCATTATTAGCTAAAGCCGAAACAGCCGAAACCATTTGCATAATAGAAACAGATGTCCCGTAACCATATGACATTGTCATATGCAAGCCTTTGTCCCAATACTGGGGAGCTGCTAAAAGCCCAGATGATTCACCCGGCAAATCAATACCTGATTTTGCACCGAAACCAAAACGTTTTAACATATCATAAAATTCTTTGTGAGTCATTAAAAAACCAACATTAACAGAACCGATATTACTTGAATGCTCAAAAAGATAAACTAAATTTATATCACCCGGGGCGCCTTTTTCTTTGTAGTCATAGTTTTCAATCGTATAATTACCAAACTTCATACGACCGGTATCTTTAATAATAGAATTTTCATTAATTTTACCAAGTTCCATAGCACTTGTAACTGTAATAGTTTTAAAAGTTGAACCCGGTGGGTAAACATCAGTAAGCGTCCAATTTTTTATTTGCGTATTTGAAGCTTTTTGAAAAGCATTTGGGTCATAAGTAGGATAAACAGCGTATGCTAAAATTTCACCGTTTTTAGGATTCATTACAATAGCAGCCCCACGCAAGGCTTCTTTTTCCGCAATCATTTTATACAACTCTTTTTCGCAAACGTGTTGAATTGCAGCATCAATCGTCAGTGTAACATCCTGCCCCTTAGGAGTCATTGTTGGTGCTACAGGGTCAGTTGAAAATTTGTAAATAATTTTTCCGTCGCGAGTCTGCTGATAACCGGTTGCTTTTACAACATGTTCCAATTTTTCTTTTGCAGTAAGTTCAACACCATTAGAAACATCAGCATCAAAATTATAAAAACCTAAAACATGTGCGGCTAAACCACCTTGGGGATACTCTCTGGTATTTTTTTTATCAAGGGAAATTGAACGAAAACTGTTTTCACTTATAATTTTCATAATTTTTTTAGCTGTATCACGATCAACATCTTTTTTTACAGCAATTACTTTTATTTTTTTATTAGATAAAGTTGATACGAGCTTTCCTTCGGAAATACCAAGCACCGGAGAAAATAACTTCGCTATTTTTTCAGGAGTTTCTTTATCAGAGTAATCAACCGGACGAGCATAGATGTTGTAATATATTCTATCCGTGGCAAGCTTTATCCCGTTGCGATCATATATATCACCCCGAACCGCAAAATCATGACTTGCTCTTTGCAATTTTCCACGTTCACGATAATTCCTAAAATCAAAAATTTGTAAAATAAAAAGATGAATTACTAAAATAATTATTACGACCAAAAACAAGAGTTCTATTATATCAACAGCCTTGTTGCAATACTTACCTCTCGAATTTGAACGTTCCTTGCCAAAATCCCTTTTCATTTACTATCCCCTTCTATAATCCTATCATAATACCAGCTAAATTTCACAATTATTAAATAAATTTACGAAAATATATTATTAATGTATTATGAGTAAATGAAAAAAATAATTTTTATGCTACTTACACAAATTCTACTTGTTAGTAATGTAAATGCGGCGACCATTGTCTATCCTAAATCAGACAATGTAACTATAAATTCTGAGTGTACTTTTTTTATTGGTAATGAAAATCCAGAGCGGACACTAACAATAAATGGACAAGAAGTAAAATTGCACAAAACCGGAGCTTTTAAACATGCAGTAGATCTTGAATACGGAGAAAATATTTTTGAATTTGATAATGGAATTGAAAAACAAACTTATATTGTTAAACGAGGTAAAGCAACCGCACCAATTCACGATACCGAATCATTTGAAGAATTGACCAAAAATCAAGATTCAAATTTTGCTTCAAATATAAAACAAAAATCGAAATCTGAAAAAATTATTATAACAATTGATCCGGGACACGGAGGCAATGAATTTGGAGCAATCGGCTGCCTCTGCGAAAAGGAAAAAGATGTCAATTTACAAATTGCAAATAAATTAAAAAAATATTTGGAAGAAGATGGTTTTATTGTCTTTATGACAAGAGAAGATGACAAATACGTAGGTTTACGCGAAAGAGTAAATTTTGCAAACTCAAAAAAAACTGACATATTCCTGAGCATTCACTGCAATGCTTTGCCTGATTCCAGAGCAAAAACTCAAATTAGCGGCAGTGAAGTTTACTATCTTTATCCGCAATCAAAAGAATTGGCTCAAAATATTTTAAAATCTCTTGGCAAGGAAACAGGACTGGAAACACGAGGGGTTTATCAAAGAAATTTTGCAGTAGTAAGAAATCCTAATAGTTTAGCCGTTTTAGTTGAAGTTGGCTACATTATTGACCCTACAGAAGAAGAAAAACTTATTAATCATTGTTTTCAACAAAAAGCTGCAAAAGCAATAATGCAAGGAGTGAAAAATTATTTAAAATGACATACGAAAATAAAAAATTAGGAGCATTTATAGTTCCTACAGGAATCGGTGCATCTATCGGCGGATACGCGGGTGATGCCAGCACATATGCAAGAAAATTTTCACAACATTCCAAACTGATTGTCAATCCCAATGTTGTCAACGCCGGAGGATTTTCGGGTATAACAGATAACATGTTTTACGTTGAAGGCTATAGCATTGATAGTTTTTTTAAAGGCGAAATAAATCTTATACCTTCTGAAAATAATAAAATTGGAATTATATACGACAAAGCTATTCCACAAAATGTCTTAAATGTACATATTAATACCCAAAATGCAGTAAAAACAGTCTATGGTATTGATATAAAAAAACATATTATTACTGAAGATGACTGTGGTGTAGAGTTTTATATTACCGATGAAGGTATATCGACAGGTAGAATAAATAACATTTCAGCTATAGAAAACGCCGCAGAAAAATTAATTTGTGATGGTTGTGAAGCAATTGCGATTGTTAGTCTATTCAACGAACCTGAATCAGAAAACGAAGAATACAGCAACGGCATTGGAGTAGATCCCGTTGGAGGAGTAGAAGCAATAATTTCTCATTGCATTTCTAAAAAATTTAAAGTACCTTGTGCACACTCTCCGGCATTCGTTGATTATCAAATTTGCTCTGATATCGTAAACCCAAAATCCGCTTCCGAATATATTACTCCGACATTTTTACCTTGTATACTAATTGGACTCTCACAAGCACCAAAACTCATTTCAGACCCGCAAAAAGGTATTAATATTAAAAACCTGGATTATCTTGTAATGCCTTACAATTCACTTGGGTCAATACCTGTACTTGAGTCGATAAAACACGATATCCAGATTTATGCGGTAAGAGAAAATAAATCCGTCCTAAACGTTACATCAAAAAAAATATCTGCTAAAGATAAAATAATCGAAGTTGATACTTATGATGATATTCTTAAACAAATTCTTTAAAAAACATACTAAAATCTAAACCTAAAACTTGAGAGATTTTAAAAAAGTTATAAAGTGACAAGGACATTTCTCCACGTTCCACAAAACCGATATAAGAAAGACTGCAATCTGCCATTTCTGCTAATTTTTCTTGTGAAATTTTTTTTCTCATCCTTTCTATTTTAATTTTAAAGCCAACTTCCCTTTTAAATTCATCCTTGTCCATTAATTTATATTAATATATTGACTAATCGTCATCTATATATAATACTAGCTTTATATTTATTATAATAGTTATTTAATTATGAAAGGAAAGATTTATGATTATTAACAAAAAGTACACAAAGCTAGGACTACATCAATGTTTTGGGGCAAATTTAGATAGACTAAAATCTACCCTACATTCTGATGAACTTCCCTCCCTAGCTAGACTCTGCCGAGCAAACAATCCGGTGAATTGCTTGGTTTTTCTTTTCGAGAGCTATGCTCGAGTAATAGAAAAAGGATTGAGGGTGGGTCTGTTCCCCGTAATGGGCAACCACACTGCCACAGAAAAGAATTCCTCCCTTCGAGGGAGGATTGAGGTGGGTGCCAACCCCGTTAGGGGTAAGGCAGCCTTCACACTAGCAGAAGGTGCTACGCACACAAACACGCCACCATTGGTAGCTAAAGCAGCATTTACTTTGGCAGAAGTCCTTATCACCCTTGCAATTATCGGCGTAGTCGCAGCACTGACTCTGCCAACACTGATCGCAAAAGTGAACGAAAAAGTCGACGGCAATCAGAAAAAAGTCACCGAAGCTAAACTTATTCAAGGCTTGAATATGCTCGACTTACATGG
>JAFUUC010000082.1 GCA_017471365.1 bacterium | reverse complement strand
TTGTGTGCGTAGCACCCTCACCCGAATTTCTAATGCTCAGTTTTCGCATTGAAATTCTTCCCTCTCCCGCAATTGGCGAGGGGAATTTTACGTGTTGGGGTAGTAACCCCAACCTACATTTATCCCCACTCAAATGATGCTGTGGGCGAGGGGTTGTTTCTTTTTCATTTACCCCCGTAGCAACTCTGCTCGGTTGTGTAAAACCCTTAAATAATGCTATAGTTCTTGAATTCCTCATACCTTTCTCCTTTCATTTTTGTGCGGTATTTATCACAGAATAATATTATTATACACATATAATCGGAATATGCAAGATGAAATGTCGTACAACGCAAAGTTGGCAAACAATATTCGCACTCTGAGAAAAAAGAATAAATATTCTCAAGAATATCTTGCAGAACTTATTGATCGCACAAGAGAACACGTAAATCGGCTTGAAAAGGGTAAAGAAACAATAGGTTTTCCGACATTTATAAAATTAGCGACAGTTTTTAATGTATCTTTAGATGAACTCGCCGGATTTAAAACGACTAAACTGTTTTAATTAGCTCAACAACTTCTTTCAGAGAATAAATGTCGTTTTGAACAAAAAACTTTTTACCGGATTGTTCCTTAACATAAGAAAGTGTTTTACCATCCAAAAAGTCTTCACTATAAGGACGCAGCATGACTGAAGGTATAACAAAAATATCAGCATCAACATTTTTGACAGTTCTTATCAAATCATCTGTTGTTATAAGTCCGGCAACTGTAATATCTTGTCCCCAATATTCAGATTTTACGGGACAAACTTCAACTTTTAGATCTTTAATCTTTGACATTTTTTTAGCAACTTTATTGAGCATTTTCTCTGCTGCATAGGAACAGGCAAAAGCGATTTTATAAGGTTTTGATACCGATTTTGGAAGTTCAAGCTTTTTAAAATCATCAAAAGTAAGTCTTAAAGCTCCAACACCATCATCCAGCTGGGAAAAACTTCCATAATACTTTGCCGGAGGAATAGGTTTATCAGCAAGCAGAAAAAATTCATCAGAACAACAAACTCTCTTGAATTTTGAAGCAATTTCAATTGTTTCCATTGCACACTTTTTATCAACCCTTTTTAGCGGTTGATTTCTAAATTGTGTGATACCAACAGGAACTATTGCAACTGATAAAACAGTTTTTTTTAATTTAGCAAGGTCATTTAAAGTTCTTTCCAATTCTTTGCCGTCGTTATATCCAGGACAGAGTACAATCTGTGCATGGAACGGAATTTTATTTTTTCTGAACCATTCCAAATTCTCCAAGCATTTGCCGGCATTTGGATTACGTAACATTTTTACTCGTAAATCAGGGTTGGTAGTGTGTATTGAAACATAAAAAGGTCCCAAATGCATACGTTTAATGCGTTCTTTGTCTTTATCGTTCAAATTTGTCAGGGTAATATAAGTCCCCTGCAAATAGGAAAGTCTATAATCATCATCTTTAATATATAGAGTATCTCTCAAACCCTTGGGCTGCTGATCAACAAAACAAAATATACAATGATTTAAACATGGTTTTATACGATCAAAAACTGCACTCTCAAATATGATTCCCAGATCATCATCATAGTCTTTTTCAATCTCTATTTCTTCTACTTCACCGCTATTTTTTTTTATTTCGATGGTAATTACTTCGGATTTTATATAAAAGTTATAATCAATCATATCACAAAGCTCAACACCATCAATTGAAAGAAGTTCATCACCTTTTTCAATACCAATTTCATCAGCTATAGAATTTTTAATTACACTATCTACAACGGCGGGCATTACTGTTTTTCAAATCCTTCAACCATAGAAATTAAATTTTTGTACTCACAAATTGTATTATCTAAAACAATTTTTTGGTAAAAATCTATCGAGTTATATTCATCATCTAGTATCCTTTGAGCATTAATCTTGTGCAAAATAGCATTTGTTTTAATCTCATCAAACATAAGTTTTGCATCTTCAGGCTTCAAAAAAGAGGTACAAGAAAGTTTTATTCTTGAATCTGAAAGAAATTGCAGAGGATTACCGGAAAACGGTTTGATTAATAAATTTCTTAGATGTTTCAAGCCATCTTTTGTAATTGAATAGAATACAGATAGTTTTCCTCCTTCAGACATAATTCTGGCTGATTTAATACAACCTTCATTTTCCAGTCTGACAAGTGCAGGTTTCAAAGCTCCAAAACTAGGATTTGTGTACACTTTGAAGTTGTCAAGAATATGCTTTTGAATAGCATACATCGTTAAATCTCTATTCAACAAGACAAATAAAATAACAAGATCGATCATAGAAAAAGAATATCATTAATGTTCAGAATTGTAAATGCAGAGTTTCTTTGCAACTATCCCAACAGCCGTACCATAAACAACCGGTCGAAATTCAGAATAACGATTATAATCTCCATTAACAAAATTTCCCAAAGAATCATAAGAATCCATTATACCGATTTTATAAGTTTTCTTTAAACAATTAATTTCATAATGTCCAAGAACATAAGAAATATTTTTCCCATTCACAGGTTCATATTGCCCTTTATTAAACGATTTCAACAAAAATGAATAACCGTAAATTTCATCCAAACCGACAATAGAATCAACATCAATAAAATTATTATCATCTACTCTACGCCAATCAGGTCCATCATAAGCACAAGCTGCAATTGTGCAAAATAAGCATATAAGTAAGATCAAAATATTTTTTTTCATATTCATATTATACTAACGTTTTTGATAAAGTAAAAATGTGTACCCGCCGTTACTATACATCTTAACAAAATCAAAATCCAAATTTAGCATCGCAACTGTATCACACATAAATTTTTTCAGCATTATTTCCAAAAATCTATCTTTAACATCTTTTACTCCGCTTACAGATTTTCTTAATTCTTCAATATTAACTATAGAACCTGCATCTTCAGCATAAAGTACCAGTAAAACATATCTTCCTTTTGGAACGGATGCATTTACTGAAGCCCCAAAGTAGTTATAAAAAGCATCTGAAAATACTCTATCTTTCAAAAGAGAATCATGTACAGTAAGATATTTTTGTTTGCCTGCCATTTTTTCCTGTTGATCTTTGTCGTAATAAGCATCATTGTAAGGATTTCTAACAAGTTTATGAAAATCAAATTCTAATACCCTTGGAGATGTCAAATCCCTAAAGTAATAAGGTGCATCGGAACCAAAAGGCATTAAAACAACATCATCAGAAGTTAATTTTAATTTATCAGCTTCCAATCTTACAGATTTGAATGCCAGTGTTTTTAAATTAGAAAAATTAATTGAGTTATTGAATGAAAAAACTGCAATTCCAACTATAAATATTGACAAAAACGCTTTGCAATGTTTATCTGATAATCTCGAAAACAACCCTGCAATACCAAGTATTAAGAATGGTGGTAACAAATATAAGATGTATCTTACAGTGAATACATTAACTTGAAAATTGGCAACCAATGCTGCAAATAAAAAGTTTATAATAAATATTTTATACAAAACTTTATTAAATTTTTCTGAATTTAAAAGTCCTTGGATTAAGCCATAAACAAAATAAACACAAGGAACTACACAAAATGCTGCGAATACAAATGTCAAAGTATAAACCCCATTTGAAGGCCAATAAATATTAACATCCGGTGACATAGCAAAAAAGTTCTTTAGAACATCAAGTAAATGGTAAAATTGCAGCTCAGATTCATGAGCAACAACAAAAATTTTCCTTATATGAGCATAATAAATTATTAAACAAAAATAAGGGATTAGACAAAACCATTCTATTTTTGCAGCCTTAATATATTGAATATATTTATCCCTATTATTTCTACACAAATATAGTCCGTAACATAAGACTAATGAAAAATTATATAAAATTCCGCCAACAAAAGTATAAGGTAGTAATATATCTGTTAAAACTAGTTTTATCAAGCTTTTTTTATCATTTTTTTGTTCAAAATCAATTAAATAATTTAAAGATAGAAGTACCAGAAAGATTGCCATAGAATACATTCTGACTTCAACAGAAAAAATAATCATCAACGGACTCAAAGCTACAGCTGCACAGGCAAAACAAGCCTGTATATGTCCGAAGATTTTCTTTGTTGTTATATACACAAGAGGAATTGATGCAAGACCAAAAATTAAAGATAAAATCCGCATCTGCAATTCGCCTGTTCCAAAAATTTTCATCCAAAAATGTAACAAGAAAAAGTATAACGGAGTATGCTGCAAATCTAAATGCAAAAGATTACTCATTATGTGACCTTTTGCAATAAACCACGAACAAGCTTCGTCATACCACAATGAATCATTTATGTACATTAAACGCAAACCAAGTGCAATAATAGACAAAATTACAAAGAATACGATATTAAAATACTTTTTATCTTTCATAACCCCTACCTTCCAGTACATACTAACATAAAGAACTATTTATATACAAAATATCTTCTTTACTTAGGTGAAAACTTTTGTATACAAATTCATCAATTTTATTCAACGTGTTTAATGATTTATTGTGCAAATATTCATCAGCAAGTGTTTCTAAAAATATACAATCCCCTTTTTTTAAACGTGGAAATGGAAGTTTTAAAAGATTACTTTTCAACATTTTGAGATCATTAATTTTTTTTAAATAAATATATTTAAAAAGTTTTGAATTTAGATACGCCAAAACTGTTTTAGGTGTATGGTCTTTTACATTGGGGATAAGTATATTTGCACTATTCAAAAACAATGCAGAAGAATCATCGTAAGCAAAAACAGGTGTTGGAGAAATAAATTTGTAAACCAATTTTTCTTTTGCCCTGTAAATATTATCTGAAGCAACTTGCTGAAAGTTATTTCTATCATATTTTATATAACGTTTTGCAGGTTTTAAAAAGTATTCTTCAACCTCTTTACCTGTATATATTTTTTCCTTACCAACTCCTGCACGAATTGACAGATATTTTGAATTGTTTCCTGTAACAATACCAAGTGCAAATAAACTATCTTTGAGTGTTTCATGTCTGATTGAATATATTTTTTTTAATAAAACAACATCTTGATTATCTAATATAGAAAAATTGAAATTTTCATCACATTCATAAACAGAAGGACTAACCGAAAAACATTGACAAGCATTAGTAATTTTTATATTTTTAACCGAGTTGTTATTAGTTAATTTTAATACAACAACTTTAGACAGAACACTGGAAAATTTTTTATTGAGAAGATTAATTTCTTCAATACAATAATTATTAAGTATAAATTTTCTAATGTCTCGGTGCATGGCAACACTTAATACAGACTGCGGCAAAACAAATACCGACCTGCCGCCTTTTTTAAGCATTTTTGAAACTTTTACAATGAAATACGAAAAAGATTCTCCTGAAATAACCTCAGGATACATATTTTTATAAGTTTCACAATTCATTGCACCCCAAGGAGGATTGGTTGCGATTATATCAAATTTATCACTGAACGCTTTTTCATCAGTTAGACAATCTGCATTAAAAATATTTGGATAAAAATCTATTTGCGGAAATTTAATAATTAAGTTTATTTTTGCAATAAAACATGCAATTTCATCTTTATCAATACCATATATTTTTTCGGGATTCTTTATCTTTTCACTTGCGGCAATTAAAAAACTTCCGCTACCACAACACGGATCAAGAAAACATTCTCCCGGAGCCAAATCTTCTAATGCTTTTGAAATAATGCCTTTTGGAGTGTAATATGAGCCATTTATATTTTTGCAACCCTCTTTCAAAAGTGATTGATAAATTATACCCAAAAAATCAGATTCATCCTGCGGTAAATTTATCGACATTAATTCTCTTGAAATGGGGTGTTTAAAAGAATTTAGAACTTCTTTAAGATATTTTTTATCCGTATCAAAATTTCCATTACTGTATAGGGTAATAAATTTATTTTTATTGAGTAAATTCAATGCAAGACTGTATATAACCGTTTTAATTTCAAAACCCTTCGTCAAATCTAAAATTTGGTGAAGATAACGGCGATTTTTTTTGTTATTAAAATATTCAACCGGTATAATATTTCTTGAAGAAAAACGTTTATTTGCACCCTTTGAAAGCCGGCTTTCACCTTCTTTTATCCCAAGACGAACCCAATTCTTTATTGTTGAAGCTGAAATAATCCCGTTTTCCATGTCCTTAGATAATTATAAAATAATATCCGAGAAAGTTCAATTATTAAGCGTAAGACCACCACTTCCAATCCGGAATTGCTTCAAAATAATTTGCATCATTGTACTGACTTCTGATATGAGAATCTATCGTATCTTTTTCATCTTTTCCTGCTGCGGCAGTAGTAACTCCAGGGCTATAAACATCGCCGGCGATACTGTCTATGTAATCAGCATCTGCTTGATAAGCAGTATACTCGCCCCACGCTGTATATGCATAATATTCTAATTCCAAAAGTTGAGGAGGTACGTATGTCCTATTCCAACTCATATCGTATTCTATTTCATCATACCAACGTTGAACATCTTCGATATTATATTTGCCAACTTCTATAGCACCAAGTTTTTCAAGATACTCAATACCTTTTGCAGTTATTTCACCGTCTTCATAAGCATCATAATACTGATAAGCAGTCGCGTGAGTAAGTTCATGAACCAGAGTATTTACTATATCATACCAGTTGCCAAGATCATACCCTTCAGAACCCTCAACAAGTCTTACATCAAGAGTTATACCAAGATCATAATCTTCGTCGTCATAATCTGAAGCCCAACTTTTAATATCATAATTATACTTGTTATATTTGCCCTCACTGTTTTGTCTTGTTATATCGTATGAATAGGCATAATATTGATAAGCACCTAAAGTTATGCCTTCATAGTAAACATCAACACCTTCATTTAAATCAGCAAGAGCAATGTTTCCTACATGAACTTTGTTAAAATCATCATCCATAGCAAGTAATCTGTCTAATGCATCGATCTGTTGCTGCATGCCCATTGCTTCAAGGTATTCTCTGGTTTTTACAATGGCGAAATCGAGTTTAGCTTGGTTTGATATATCAGCAAATTCAGGCTGTAAGTAAGCCTTATACGCTTCTAAAATTGTATCAAGTTTAGCATTTTGAGCTTCTGCCTGTTCTGCTATAAATTCTTCTGTTACTGAGATAAAATAATCGAGTTTATCAATATCTTTATCGACATAAGAATATAAACTTGATTGTAATTGATTTGCATAATTTGAACCCAATGAATTAACCTGAGTCTGCGTCAGCCCTATGTTTAAAAATGCATCATTAAAATTATCTGTTAAATATTTCATTTTAGCAGAATTATCAATATTTTCAAAAGATGTATTCGCGATTTCATTATAGTTGTCAATTAGTTCACCTATGCCGTAAACACCTATGATTCTATTTACAAAGGTTCTTATATATTGTTTAGAATAATTTATTTTCTCACTGTCACTTGATAAAGTTGCATATTTCTGAGTGAGTTCCGAACAAATTTGATCATAATATATATGAATTGCATCTTCTGATACTCTGTATGTATTTAAATATTCTGCAACTTTTGTCGCTGTAAATTCTGCTTTTTCTACGTCTCCGACATGAGCAAATTCTGTAGCAAATTCAGATGTTTTCATAGGTTCCAAAACATTTTGATTAATAACATCCAATTGTGCTGTTCCAATATCTTCGATATAACCTTTTGCAGTTTCTGCTACAAAATTTAATTTATCAGTTTCTGCACCGGCATTACTGAAATTTGCTCTCAGTGCTGTTTCAAATTCTGCATTAAAATTGGCAATTTGTTCATCAGTTAACAAGCCAAATTTACTAAATACTTGTCCTTCAACCTGACTAATTGCGAGATTTATTTTTTCTTCATCAGCTAAATTATTAAATTCGTACTGCATTATAGCAGAATAATCCAATACTTTGTTTTCGTAATCAGCTAAGTTCTTAACATCGTTAAAAAATGTTTCCAATTCCTCTCTTGAGATAGTTGTTACATCGCCATCCTTGTCTAAACCTAGCACATCATAAGATGAACCGTCATTGCTTGTGAAACGGTAAGTATCCTGTAATGTAAATAAATTGCCATTTTTATCTACGTGATTTTGAAAAGCTCTATTTAAAGCCCCAAAGAAATCTCTGTTTGTATCTTCCAAATCATCTTCTTGTGCTAATTTAACAAGATTTGTTATAGTTAAACCGTCTTTTTTATTATCCCAAACACCTTTGGATTCTAACCAATTGATAAGATCATCTACACCCGTAAAAGTTGAACCGGAAATAAATGTATAACTAGAAGTATCAACAGGATTAACAGGAGCTTCAATTCCGTTATGAAGATTGTAAATAACCTGTCTGATATTCTTTATACTTTCAGCTGATAAATCTGCATAAGTAGTTGTGGATATTTGATTAGCCGAATTTGCCGCAATTCTTCTTATACCTGCTCTATATTCCTCGTCAGACATAACGCCTGACAAATTTGTAATACTAACATTTTTTCCACCAATGGAAATCATGTCACCATCGATAGTAGTACTACCGGTAGCAAAAATCTTATCACCATCAAGATCAACAGTTTTTTTCTGTTCAGAAGATACAGAATCGATAGTATTTTTTCTTAATATCGTGTATTTTAAGAGTTCATTATTGATTTCCATAATAAGTTTATCGGCTTTTTATGAGACAAACTTTAGTGAAATTCAAAAAAATGTAAACAAATATTAACACTTGACATTTACATTTATTTTAGTTCTTATGTGAGTGTGAATATAATTGTTTCCAAAAATCTTAACTGCTGTTGCTGTAAAACTCGATGTAGGGATTTACAGTAGATTTTAGTATGGTGATATTAGAAAGTTATTGTATTCCCGTTAAATAGCGGGAATATTTTTTTGGAGAAATTATAATGATAAATATAGATAGCAAATTAACTTTAGATCGAAATGTCGTATTTACAGGGGCATTGGATAATGTTTTAACATCAACTTTAAGAACACTTGATACAAATCCTATGGCAAATGCTGTTGGACTTGATTTGATTTCAATGGTTGGACCTAGAACTTATGTTGATACAAAAGAAAGAAATAAATATGCCGGTGCGGAAACATTTTTCCGAGAATTTACCGGAACTTTAATTGTCTGCCTTAGTGCCAGCTACTTTGCCAGAGCTTTTTCTCATTTAGCAAACAAATTCATTGACCCGCAAACACCCATTAACCCTTCATCCTGGCTTTCAGATGAGAGTATAAAATTTTTAAATAACCAGTGGAACCGTTCACATGATACAACAAAATATGTTACGGACGTATTAGATAGTATTTCCGGTCGCGATAGAAATATTACAAGATATTTTAAAAACATAGACTGGGAAAATATTGACTGGGTTGATGAAAAATCTTGGAGTCGTATTAAATGGGATAATCGTAATTTTAAAAATATTCATGCCAATTTAAAAGATAAACAATCAATAATATCTGCCATAGAAGAACTTATTATAGATAAGAATATCTCATTATCCGATAGAAATAATTTATTAAAAATACTCGAATTAAGACTTACAAATGCCTTGAAGTCAGATAAAATAAATGCAGGTAGTGAACTAACCTCTACGATTTCTAATCTTTTGAGAGATATGACAGATCTTGGCAAAAATGTATTTACAAACACAGATATAAATACTGAAAAGGCTCTTTCAAAACTTTTTAAAATTAATAAAATAAAAAGTATTGGTGCTCTCGCTCTTGCCTCAACTTTGGGACTTTTTAATCAGTACATAAATAGAAAAATTACCGAAAAACGCACTGGAGCAAGAGGCTTTGTAGGTGATACAAATTATAATAATCAAATTAAAGAGAAAAAATCTAATCAAGATAAAAGTCCAAAATTTATATTGAAAAAAATTCTAGCAAGTATCGGTATGGCTTTAATGGCAATTACAGTAATGAAAGTTAAATCGCCAAAAGACTTTCTTAAAAAGCTGGAATTTACCGGTCCTGTCACAAGTGGAAATGCCATAAAAACAGTTTATGCATCGACTCTTATTGGCAGATTTCTTGCATCCGACAATGAAGATGAACTACGTGAAACAGTAACCAGAGATTATTTGGGCTTCCTAAATTGGCTGGTTCTCGGTGGTTTTGCAGCAAAAGGAATTGCCAACATTCTTGATCCTAAAAAAGCATATCTTTTCAACATATCGAAAAATGGTAGCGGTATCAAACAATGGTTAAATAATATATCCCTCAAATCACACAATGAAATAGCCGCACAGGGAGAAACATTTGCGAAAAAACATATGTGGAAAGCTAACCTTGCACAATTAGGAGGACTTACTTATTCAACAATTGCACTCGGAGTTCTTTTACCGAAACTTAATATTTTTATTACAAAATACAAACAAGCCAATAATTCTCCGCAAAAAAATAACAGGTCGTATTTTGTAGAGCCACTTTCAATAGATAAATTTGTGCTAAAATAATCTTGTGGGAAATGTAATAAGATCATTTATTCTGTTTATATTATTTTTTATTTCTTTTGGCATTCAATCATTGAATACGAATGAAATAAGTGATTATGATTTTTATTCAATTTCCAATAAATCTCAAATTAGTACAAATTATGATTTTAATACTCATTCAGTAGCGGCTTCGAATAGCCAAAATAATCAAATATTAAGTTCTTCAAAACGAAAAACGAATTTTTTAACAGATGCTTTTGACAGCACAGTTTTAAATAGCAAGTATAAATTAAAGATATATTTTTATAGTACAAAACGTTATATCTCATTTCATAATATATCCTACTGTTTGAAAAATGAGATTTGTACACGTGCTCCATAATAATATTCTAACCTTTAATATTTAGCATCGTTACAAATTAGTAATTGATGTGAATTTTGATTGCACATAATTTTATAAGGGAGAAATTACTATGGACAAAAATATAAAAAATGAAGTCCGAAGGGATTATTACGTTGATGTAAAAGGTACTGGAGTAATTAGCGTAATAATTTTTGGATTTATAACATTTACATTAATGATGATTTTATCGCATTTTATGTAAAAAGACAGTGACATTTGTCACTGTCTTTTTTATGGAGCAAGCAATGGGTTGAACTTCGAACCCGGGGTAAATGATATTGTCAAATTTGCCCATCTTTGTTTGCACGATGAAGATACGATTGAACAGGTTAAAGAGTTTTTGCAATATAATTGCACTTGACAATGTGTCGTAAATTTGATACACTATTAATACAATGGTTAAAGAAATCGAATACTATACAACGCTTGACGGAAAATGTCCATATATTGATTGGTTTAAAACTCTCTCAAGAGAATATCAATCAAAAGTTATCAAAAGAGTAAACAGGCTCGAAGATGGCTTATATGGAGATTGCAAGCGATTAACCAACAGCAAACTTAGTGAATTACGACTGGACTTTGGCAAAGGTTACAGAATTTATTTTAAAGAACTTGATAATGTAATTATACTAATCGTTGCAGGCGGTGATAAATCAGACCAAAAACGAACAATTAAACAAGCCGATAAGTATTTAGAAGAATATCTTAATAGGAGTAAAAACGATGACAATTAAGCACAATGACTTTGTAAACGAATGGTTGCAAGACCAAGAAAATCAGAATATATATTTGCGAGATAGTCTTTTGGAATTTTCAGAGGACGGAGATTACACTGAATTTTTTCGCTCGTTGGAGCAAGTAATTAAAGCTCGAACATCAGTAAAACAATTTGCAGAGTCAATCGGAATGCAAAGAACAAGCCTTGTTGATTTATTGCATGGCAGAACCAAAGCCCCGACAATCGCAACAATAAACAAAATCCTCGACGGTTTAGGTTATGAAATTAAGATACAATTGAAGTCTGCTTAATTCTATTTTTTATATTTGCTTTTAATAATAAGTAATGGAACTCCAATACCAAAACCAACGATAGGTAATATCCATATTAATAAATACCATTGACTCCATTTTATATCCCGAAGCCGCTTACTTGCAGCAAATATACTTGCAATAAAGAAAAATAGCATTAGTGCAATATAAATAAAGAAAATAAAATCTGAACTATTAGATTTATAATATGACCTACACATTTGTGCAATAGCATAAGTAATAATTAGAGATATTTTAGTTATTATATACGGAATCCTTTCAATACGTCCCGTCAAAGAAAGTGGAAAATTATTTTCTTTTACATATGCATTTCCCTCTACAGCAACTTCAGATGTTTGTGCAAGATTTTGTATATTTTCTTTTGATAATTCAAAACCACAAAACGGACAAAACTTGTTATTTTCAATATTCTGACCACAATTAGGACAAATCATAGCTCTACCTCAACTAATCTATTAAAAAGTGGGGCAAGCAATGGGTTGAACTTCGAACCCTATTGTGTGAAGTTAGCACATCACTTGCTACATGATGAGTATACTATAAACACGATTAAAATGCTACTTGCTAATTATTAGAAACGGTAAATCTATATATTAATTCTACACTATCAGCTTTCTCTACTATATTTTCCCCGACAAATGTTGGAGAGAGAACGGCTGACCTTGCTGCGTTTGCTGCTGCATATATACCCGTATTACCTAGAAATTTATATTCTTTGCTGCCATCTTTGTTTATTTTTAATACAATGACCACGTCGTTATCTTGTTTAATATATGGTTTCCAGTTTTTAACTATTGTTTCTTCTATAAAACTAAGTGTCGGGTATTTCAAAATTAAACTTTCAATATCGCTCGGATACGAAGCATAAATATAAACATGCCTTGAGTTAACATTATTATCATATATCTTTTTATCAAATGAATGATTTTGCTGATAGACAATCGTAGGTATTGTGTCACCATATTTCTCATCTAAAGAACTAAGCACTTTCCCAAAAGCTAAAAAAGCAAAACATATAACTAATAATATAATTTGTTTTTTACTCATAACCCCAAATATCCTGATAATATAACAATCTAAACTCCTAAAAAGTGGGGCGTCTGATGGGATTCGAACCCATGCATATCGGAACCACAATCCGAGGTCTTAACCGCTTGACGACAGACGCCATTCGTAACATCTTTATACTATCAAATAAATAACCAAAATCAAGTCTAATTACAAGAATTTATTTCACAAGAAAAACGAGCTTTGGGCAAAGCTCGTTTTTTTGTACATTTACCTAGCTTATTCTCTGGAACATATAGCCAATTCCACGAGCTGTCAAAATTAGTTCAGGATTCGCCGGGTCTGTTTCTAACTTTGAACGTAATCTTGAAATATGAACATCAACAACCCTCGTATCAATCCTATGATCAGGTGGATATGCCCAAACATGCTGCAATATTTCATTTCTAGAAAATGCCTGACCCGAATTATTAACAAGAAGTTCTAATAAACTAAATTCCATTCCCGTCAATCTGATACGTTCATTCTTTCTATATACTTGACGGCGTGCCGTATCAATTTTAATGTTACCGGTCGTAATAACATTCTTTGTAACCTTGCCAGAAGGTGTTAAGGATTCACGGCTATTTGTTCTTCTAAGAACTGCTTTCACCCTTGCTTCAAGCTCTTTTGGACTGAATGGTTTAATAACATAATCGTCTGCCCCCAATTCCAATCCGGTAATTCGCTCAGACACATCACCCAATGCAGTCAAAATTATAATCGGAACATCTGATGTCCTTCTGATTTCTCTAGTTACTCCATACCCATCCATTTTAGGCATCATAACATCTAAAACTACCAAATCAGGATTATACTTGTTAAAAGCGGCTACGGCTTCTTCGCCGTCTTGTGCTGTGTAAACATCATAACCAGCCATCTTTAAACGAGTTTCTAATATACGTCTAATACTAGATTCGTCATCGGCCAAAAGTATTCTCTGACGATCATCTGATTCACTTGAAAATTCAAAACTTTCTGACATATTCTTTTCCTTACCTTACACAAACTTACTTCTTCATTTAAAAGTAATTCACGAATTATTACGATTTGTTTCCTTTCGTATACTTTTATAACATAATGTTACACTAAGTTACAAAAAATTGCAAGGGGTAAAAGAAAATAAATCTTATATAATTATTATAAGTTCATTTGTAATATATTACGGAATTTTTCCACATCTTCGGGTGTATCAATCCCCACTGGCACAAAGTCTACAACTGAAACTTTTATCCGCATACCATTTTCCAAAGCTCGCAACTGTTCAAGACTTTCTGTTTTTTCTAACGGAGTTTGCTCTAATTCTGTCATACGAATAAGTGCATCACGCTTATAACCGTAAATACCTATATGACCAAAAAATGTTACTACATCTTTATTACGTTCATACGGTATTCTTGAACGAGAAAAATACAAGGCATAACCATTCATTCCTAAAACACATTTTACCTGATTAGGATTGTCAATTTCTTCATCGCTATTCAGCGGACGTACAAGAGTAGACAAATCCGCATCATTGTCAAATTTTACATTTGCGATGACTTCATCAATACTTTCCGGTTTTATCAAAGGTTCATCACCCTGAAGATTTACAATAAAATCAAATTCCGGATGACGATCAACAACTTCACGTATCCTATCAGAGCCACACTTATGTTCTGTAGAAGTCATTTCAACCTCACCACCAAAAAATTTTACACAATCATAAATGCGTTGATCATCAGTGGCAACAATTATAGAATCAGCATATTTAGAAGCCTTTGCTTTTTCATAAACCCACTGAATTATAGGTTTACCCCCGACTTCTATAAGTGGTTTGCCCTCTAATCTGGATGATCCGTACCTGGCCGGAATTATTATTGCAGTCTTTCCCATACTTTTCTCCTTTTACATAGTATCATTTTGTCAATAAATCTAGTTTTTTACTACAAACGACGTCCATTGATCCTGATGAATTTCCTCTACTATTTTTAATTTTTCTCTGTCGATTGCATCTAATACCATTTGTTTTTTCTCATCCAAAATTCCGCTAAGTGACATTAAACCACCGTCTTTCATAATATTTTTAAGATCACCCATAATTTCAGCGAGAACAAAATGTAAGATATTCGCAACGACAAAATCAAACTTTTGAGTAATTTGATCAGCACTACCTAGTTTAAAATAACACCCAACGTGGTTAATATCAGTGCCAAACCTACCCTCCCTTTGAGTACAAATACTACAGTGTGTAGCTGTACCCTCAAGGGGAGGGTTTTCTTCAATATTTATTCCGTTTTTCAATGCATTCTCTTTAGCAACTTCAATGACTGTTTCATCTGTGTCACAGCCGTAGACATAACTAGCACCAAGTTTTTTAGCTAATATAGATAAAATTCCGGATCCCATGCCAATATCTGCAACAGTCATACCAGGTTTCAGATATTTTTCCAACGCTTTCATGCAAAGTTGAGTTGTTTGATGAGTTCCCGTACCAAAAGCACATCCAGGTTCAAGTTTTATAACAATTTCACCCTTTTTCGAAGTATAATCAATCCAATCAGGAACGACAGCTATTTTATCCGTAACATGTGTTACATCCCATTTCTCTTTCCATTTTTTAGACCAATCTTCCGTTTTTTTCTCTTCTAGAATAAACTCCCACGACCCCAGTTCAAATGCACTTATTCCATGGTCTAGAAACTCTTGCCTGTATATATCTAGAATATTTTCTATATCAAACTTAAGATCTTCAAAATCATCGTCGCTTCTAAGAAATATACGCAATGATCCTTCAGTAGTTCCGGTCATTTCAAGATCTTTGTAGGTTTCTTCCGCCAAAATGACCCCATCACAATCAAACTCCTCAAAGAAAATCTCTGATATGAGGTCTTCCATTGCTGGATTAATTTGCAACTTTAACTCATAATAAGTGCCATTCATCAACTATATTCTATTATAAAGATGTATTGCAAAATAATAACTCTAGTACCTTTGTAAAGAATTGTAAAAAACATTTCAATATTACACAAACTAACATGGCTATAATTTTTATATATAATATATATATAAATTATAGCCAATCTATGAAAGGAGATTATTATGGAGACAGGTCCAGAGAGCGGCTTATACATAGGGATGAGCAATAGGCAAGCTTTACGAAATTTAAAGAAAGCGGGTGTTAATAAGGAAACACGAAAACAGCTTAAAGAATTTTTAAAGCAAGATAACAAAAAGATTGATAATCCACTTGAACTAGCATTATTGCAATCTATAAAGGATGGTAAAGGTCAAGGAGCGGTACAAACTTCGTTTGCGACACCGCAAAAGACAGATGCTAACCAATGGGGTTGGACAGACAATGGAGGTTATGCTAGCAAATACAAATATGAAGATGGAGGACAAGCATTTGTTAACACGCAAAGAAACGGATATGTTCAAGCTACATATGATAATTTAAGTTATTCTAATGGTGAGGAGCATAAAGGTTCTATTTATGTAGATCAAGATGGAAATTTATCATACCAAGACTCGGGAACTAAAGGAGGTATCTTTGGTAATAGTTTCAACCGAGAATTTAATATAAATCTTAACCAAGTGAAAAAAGATTAAATCTATTTAAAAAGTTTCGATTTTATCGAAACTTTTTTTATCCTAAAAATTTACCCATAGCACGGAACTTATCATAACGTTGGTTACGAAGTTCTTCGCTGGACATTCCTTTTAATTCATTATAAGCTTCGAGAATAGTCTTTTTCATTTCAGAAGCCATAAGCTCATAATCAGTGTGAGCTCCGCCGGTAGGTTCTTTAATCATTCCGTCTATGATTCCGAATTTCATCAAATGAGGTGCCGTAATTTTAAGTGCTGTAGCTGCTTCTAAATTCTTTGAAGCATCACGCCATAATATAGAAGCACAACCTTCAGGAGAAATTACCGTATAATAAGCATGCTCAAGTAAATAAACTTTATTTGCGACTGCAAGTCCTAAGGCTCCTCCGCTGCAACCTTCACCCGAAACAATTGCAATAATCGGAACTCCTAATTTTTGCATTTCTTTTAAATTAGTTGCGATAGCTGCACCTTGAGCGTGTTTTTCAGCACTAATACCAGGATAAGCCCCAGGAGTATCAATAATTGTAACTATCGGAATATTGAATTTATTAGCATGATAAAAAAGTCTTAAAGCTTTTCTATAGCCTTCCGGCTGAGGCATACCAAAATTGTATTCAAGGTTTTCTTTTGTAGATTTACCTTTCATTGTACCGATAATCATGAATGGCTGACCATCAATCTTAGCAAGCCCGCCAACAATAGCTCGATCATCAGTACCAACTCGATCACCGTGAAGTTCAACAAAATCTGTAGTCATTAAATTGATATAATCCAAAAATTTAGGTCGTTCAGCATGACGAGCAATTTGCATTTTTTGAGCAGGGTCGAGATTTTCGAACAATTCTCTTTTAAAATCTGCTGCTTCTTGTTCAAGGGTTTCAATATCTTTATTTAAATCCATACCGGACTCCAAACTCATTTTTTTTAGTTCCTCTATTTTTTCTTGAATTTCTAAAATCGGTTTTTCAAAATCCAGTCCTGTTGCCATAATTCTTACTCCTTATTCATGCATCGCAAGAATATTTGCCAAAGTAGCTTTCAAATCCTTGCGAGCAGAAACGACATCAACTTGTCCGTACTTCATCAAATACTCTGCTGTTTGAAAGTCTGACGGAAGTTTTTGTCTAATTGTCTGTTCAATAACTCTGCGTCCTGCAAATCCGACTCTCGCACCTTGTTCTGCAACAATAATATCGCCTAGCGTACCAAAACTTGCAGTTACACCACCAAATGTCGGATCTGTAATCAAATTTATATATAAAAGACCGGCTTCATCAAGTCTTGCACAAGCACAAGAGGTTTTAGCCATTTGCATTAAACTTAAAGCACTTTCTTGCATTCTAGCACCGCCTGATGACGTTACGGCTAAAACAGGAAGCCTTTGTTCAATTGCTTTTTCCATGATACGGGTAACTTTTTCTCCCACAACACTACCCATTGAACCGCCCATAAAATCAAAATCCATAACAGCAGTTGCGACTTTATGTCCTTCAATTGTTCCTATACCGGTAATAACAGCATCATCAAGACCTGTTTTTTCTTGAGCCTTAGTTAAACGATCTTTATAACTCTCGGTATCAACAAACTCCAACGGATCAGTCGGTTTAATCTCTTGGAATAATTCTTCAAAAGAACCATCATCAAAAAGTTGCTCTATTCTTTTTCGAGCATTAACCCTGAAATGATAATCACAAACAGGGCAAACCATATCATTATCTTCTAAATCTTTTTTTAACAACTGTGCATTACAATGGACACATTGTGTCCATAAATCGGGGTTTGGCTCAATTTCCATTTTTGCTTCAAGAGCACGGCGTTGAATCTGGGCTTCTTTGCGTTTTTCAAACCAATCTTGAACTGTCATATTATATTATCCTTTTATATATCCCTAAGATATTCAATCACTACTTTACCGAATTATATTATAACAAAAAAAATATATGAGCAAAATCTTAATATAATCTGAATATCAATAAGCTATTTAGGATGCTTACGCATGGAGCTATCACGGTAATGACGCTTAATTTGTTCTTTTAATTCAGAAGGGATTTTTACATTTTGTATTGCCAAATTATATTTTTTGTAATTTGCAATATCAACGGATTCGTCAAGTAGATTTCTTTCCGGCTGTAAGGAAATACTATCTTTAACTTTTTCAAATTCTGTTTTTGTTTCTTTTGAAATAATTCTCGCAACAACTTCATCCAAATCACTACCCGAAACCTGATATTTTGAAGCAATTTCTGCAATTGTTTTTCCTTGGGGAAAAGTATAAAGCCAGTTTATAGAAAGCCTATCTCCATTACCTACATGTAAAATACCTTTTTGATGAGGCGTATACATAATATCACTTTTGAAAGGACTGTGACCTAGTCCTATAGCATGCCCTATTTCGTGTAAAATCGTATGATAAACTTCTTCTTCATCCATGTAGTCGGCGTGAACAATGCCCTCTGTAAGACCAATTGTCACTTCTGCACTAAAAAGTCTGTTAGAATTATCATATTGAAAAATACAATGACCTAATGCTTCTCTTTGCACCCTTTTCCATTCGATGTTAACATTTGAACTTAACAAATTGTCAACAACTACAAACGAAACTTTTCCATTAGAAACCTTATGCCATTCATCAAGTGCCTGTAAAACATAATGCCTGTATTTCGCGTCTTCACCTTGCTTTGAGTAGAAATTCATTGGTGCAATAAAAACCTTTAAAGGCATCATGTTCCAACGAATTAACCTCCCGTTTTTTACAGATTCTTGTAAATAAGTTTTCTTCTGCATATTTTTATTGTATAATAAAAAGTACGACAAGAAAAGTTATATACTAAGGAGAAAAAATGGGAATGAATTTAATGAACATGATGAAGCAGGTGCAGAATATTCAAAAGAAAGCAACTGCTATGAAAGAAGAACTTGCAAATCTTGAGATTACCGGTGAAAGTGCCGGCGGTGCAGTGAAAGTCGTTTGCAGCGGGGAAGGGAAATTTAAATCGATTAAAATTTCCCCGGAGGCAATAAATCCGGAAAATCCTGGTTCGGTTGATTCTGATATGTTGGAAACCTTAGAAGATATTATTTCTTCCGCAATGAATGATGCAAACAATAAAGCAGATCGTGAAATGCAAGAAAAAATGAAACAAGTTACCGGTGGACTTAAAATCCCTGGATTGAGCTTCTAATATAATGATTTATCCAAAAGAAATCGCAGCACTGATAGAACAATTTCAAAAATTTCCGTCCGTAGGACCGAAATCCGCACAGAGAATGGCATTTTTCTTATTAAAAATGTCCGAGGGTGATGTGGAAAATTTTGCAAGAGCAGTGATCGAAGCAAAACATAACACCAAGACTTGTGAAATATGTTTTAATCTTTCAGCTTCAAGCCCTTGTGAAATTTGTTCGTCGACAAGTCGTGACCGTTCAACAATCTGCGTAGTATCTGATTCAAAAGATCTTATAGCAATTGAAAAAACAAACGAATATAAAGGTCTTTATCACGTTTTACAGGGATTGATTTCACCTATAGACGGGGTTGGTGCTGATGACATCAGAATAAAGGAACTTCTTCAAAGGCTTACCAATGAAGAAGTTAGAGAAGTTATTATCGCATTAAGTCCCTCTGTCGAGGGCGAAGCTACTAGCTTATATTTGACTAAACTAATTAAACCTTTCGGAATAAAAGTTTCTCGTATCGCCTTTGGACTTCCTGTCGGAGCAGACCTGGAATATGCTGACGAAATTACTATAGCAAAAGCCATTGAAGGCAGGCATGAGATCTAAATACTATTTTCCAACGCAAATTGCTCTAACTTGATCATCTCCTCTGATACCTCCCGGAAAACTGAACCCATAATTTTCTTTAAAGCATGAACCGTTATTACAAGAGATTGCGTATGCACTGGGATCACCATAGTAATCGGTTTCCTCCGATGACCATACGGCGAAATTTGAAGTATTACTTATACCAAGAGCTGACAGCACATTTCCGGAGGCTGAACTAATGCTACTTAACAGCTCATCCGCTCCGGGCAATCCTCCTTTATCTTCACAGTATTTTAAGGCTGCTGCCCAATAATCAGTTTGAATAGAACATGAGTTGCATGGTGCAAATGTCGGTATTTCATCAAGTTCATTCAAAATATCTTTAGAATAAAAAGCCGTTGTAGAAAAACAAAGACCATTTATCTCGCCAACACAAGAACTGCCTACACTTGCACCGTTAAAAGAACGCAAATCTCCAATCTGAGTTACTACGTCGTTATCTTCTATTATTTCAACTTTATTCAAAAATTTATTTGGTTTTCTACTGCCGTTTATGTCATATAAGCCGGCTACGCAACTACTTATTGTTTTATCAAGCTCCTCTGTATCAACCTCACAAGTTTTGTCGTAAGAAATCAATACAGGTGTTCCATCTGCCAAAACAAATGCCGCTACATCCTCAAACCCCCCTTCTAGTTTTAACTTCTTTGCTGTCTTTAAATCCGAAACTGATACGCTCGCTTCACTACCATCTTTCTTTTCATATTTTATACTCTCGTAGGGTATACAATCCCTTAAATGCTCTGAGTCACAAATAGACGCCATTTTTAAGTTCTTACCAAGACCATTTACCAAAAAGTCGTAAGTATTTTCATAAGTATTATTCAAATCACCTGCTGTTTTGGTTAAATTTAATCCCTTAATCATCTTGGCTTTAAATACCGACATTTGATTCTCTGTGACCTTGTCATTTACCTTTGAAATCAATGTTGGTAACGTCATTGCCGCAACAACCCCTACTACTGCCAATGTAATCAATACTTCTGCCAAAGTAAAAGCTGAACATTTAACCGCGTTTGTCTCATTTACCAATGCCACACTCTTTTGTTCTTTCATCTTTTTTCTCCTTTTTAC
>JAFUUC010000081.1 GCA_017471365.1 bacterium | reverse complement strand
GCAGTCATAGTGCGGGTTTTCAGGTTTGAAATTGTCCATAAGCCTTGCCTTTCCGTCGTTTTGACTGTTTTTAATTCTTAACTTCCTCGCGTGTTTCTTTAACACTCTCTCATTATAAACTATTTTTTTATCTTCCGCAAGACTTTAAAAAAATATTCTGTCTTAAGGCAGTCAAGTTTTTTATATTTGTTTCTCAATATACATTGTAGTATAATGCACGTATGATAACAAAAACCGAGCTTGATGAACTTGTTCAAAAATATGAAACAGCTGATTTTATAAAAGATGATCCGGTACAATTTATTCACAGATATCAAACAAAAAAAGATATTGAAATTGCAGGATTTGTTGCTTCACTCTTGGCTTATGGAAGTCGAAAGCAATTCATAAAAAAGCTTGACGATTTGTTTATAAATATTGCACAAAATGAACCGCTAAACTTTATACAAAATTTTGAACCGGAATTAATTGGAGATTTCAATTACCGTTTTGGCAAACCTAAAGACTTCATATCTATATTCAATATTCTAAAAGAATTGTACAATACGACAGGCGGGCTTGAAGAACTTTTTAAATATGGGTACAAACAAAATAAATTATTTGAAACCCCTGTGGATTACTTTTATGCTCATGCAGACAAAAATGTTGGTCAAGGATTTTATCATATGATTCCTAACCCGCACAACGGAGGAGCGATGAAGCGTATGTGCATGTTCTTACGCTGGATGATAAGAAAAAGCCCGGTCGATGTTGGAATTTGGGATTTTATGCCGGCTTCAGAATTGTATATTCCGTTAGATGTTCACGTTGGAAGAATTTCAAGACAAATGGGACTTTTAAAACGTAATGCAAACGACTTCAAATCCGTAATTGAATTGACAGAAAAATTGAAAGAATTTTGTCCACAAGACCCCGTAAAATACGATTTCGCAATCTTTAGTTATGGTGTAAATAATAAATAAAAGTTTACTTAAATATTCTTAAAAGTTTGATCTAAAAAATATTTTATGTATTACCATGGCAAAAACGGAGATATTTATGCCTGTTGTATCAAAAGACACAAAAAGAAAAAATAACGAAAACTTAATACCTCAAAATATTGAAGCAGAAGAAGCCATTCTTGGTGCGGTGCTTGTAAATCCGGAAACACTTTCAAAAGTTTCTGATATGTTGTTGCCGACCAGTTTTTATAAACCTGCCCACAGATATATTTTTGAAGCTATGCTTCAACTTTTCAATAACAACGATAATATCGATATCGTTTCGGTTTCTGATGTGTTGAGTTATAACGGTAAGCTTGAAGCTGTGGGGGGGAGGGCTTATATCAATGATCTTGCCGAAAACACCATTACCACTTCAAATATTGCATATTATGCCAAAATTATTCAAGAAAAAGCCGTGAAACGTGCCTTGATCAACGCAGGTTCGGAAATTGTAAGCAAAGGCTATGATCTTGAACCCAGTGATGAATCTTTGGAACAAGCAGAAAGGCTTATTTACGAGATCGGTTCAGCTAAAGCAACTTCAGATCTTAAGCCGATCAAAGATCTTGTGCTTGATACTTGGGATAATATTGAATATCGATACAACCATAAAGATGAATTGTCCGGTGTTAGAACAGGTTTCAATGAACTTGATACAACATTAAACGGACTTAATAAATCAGATTTGATAATTCTAGCAGCTCGTCCTGCTATGGGAAAAACCGCACTTGCATTGAATATTGCTCAAAATATTGCTATAAAAGAAAAAGTTCCGGTTTGTATATTTTCACTTGAAATGTCAGCCTCACAGCTTGTTACAAGAATGCTGTGTTCACACGCCGAAGTAGATGCCCAAAGACTCAAAACCGGTAACATGCTTCAAAAAGACTTGGACAAACTGGCAATGGCAATGAACGATTTTGGTCAATCTAAAATTTATATTGATGATTCAGGCGGGTGTACCTTGACTGATATTCGTACAAAATGCCGCCGTCTAAAATCCCAACAAAAAGACTTAGGTTTGATCGTGATAGACTACCTTCAACTTATTGAAGGCAGCGGTAAAGATGATCGTTTACAGCAGATTTCCGCTATATCAAGGGGGCTGAAAATTCTGGCAAAAGAGCTTAATGTTCCTGTTATTGCACTTTCACAGCTATCTCGTGCTGTGGAAGGCAGAAACGATAAACGTCCTATGCTTTCAGACCTTCGTGAATCAGGTTCAATTGAGCAAGACGCCGATATCGTAATGTTTATTTACCGTGCAGATTATTATGCAAAAGAAGATTCGGAAGAAGAAGAAAATATAAAGGCTTCTTCTAAAGGAATGTCCGAAATAATTATTGCAAAACACAGAAACGGTCCCGTAGGAACCGTTAATCTGCTATTCCAATCAAATATTACAAAATTCAAAAACCCTATACCGAAAAACTTCGACGCGTTTTAATTAGCTACGCAAACAACGCGGACATCGCCGTAATCGCGGCAGTCGTAGCCCCATCCCGTGTCCGAACTGTAGAAGTTGCGGAACCACGCACCGTACGAGTCCTCCTCGAGGTCACCCCAAAGGCTGAACCACGAAGCGGAGTCTT
>JAFUUC010000080.1 GCA_017471365.1 bacterium | reverse complement strand
TAGCAGGTTACGATATTATTAAACAAACAGACGGACTAACACTTACTCCGGCAATGGATTGTTCAACTTACTTAGGAAATTCTAAGTATCCGGAAATTACTCACTGCCCATACTCAGGAGAAATAGACCGTTGGGTAGGAGCGTTGGTGACGTGTAAGGAAATGGGTGGACACTTACCTACCATGACAGAACTGGCAAACATAGCTAAAGTAATTTATCCGAACATAACAAGTGGTGCTGCAATAGCCCAATATTCAGGCTGGAGTTACGGCAGCTGGGATACTACAGAGGTAGCAAAACTGGGCATTGACCCTTCTTCTGTTTCGGACTTCGGCCTGTGGTCGTCAGAGGAGTACTCGAGTACGAGCGGTTACTCTCGTACCCGCTACTTCGGCAGTGGTGGCACGTACGGTCATAACTACTACGGTCGCAATGACTTCGGTTACAGGTTCGTTTGCCTAGGTAGTTAGTTAAAATTAATGTTCAAACAATTACGCGACATGCTAAAAGTATGTCGCGTTTTGTATAAAATTCAATTGACAGTTTAAATTTCCGTGGTATTATAAGGACGTGAAGGAAATGGGCTTGTAGCTCAGTTGGTAGAGCAGTTGACTCTTAATCAATTGGTCGTGGGTTCGAGTCCCACCGGGCCCATTTTATTGCAGATTGAAAATTGAGAACGGAATAGGGACGCGAACCCAACAAAGCGGAGCTTTGTCTGTGGTTCGAACGCAAGCGAGCAGAGGCTGAAGCCGTTGGCAACTTAAGCCGTGCTTTTGCAGGGCGAAGTTGACAACGCGAAATGCCGTTTAGTGCGAGCGTAGCAAGACAGTCCCACCGGGTCCATTTTATTGCAGATTTAGAGAGTGTTTAGGGAGAGTTAATGTTATGGTTTCAACTATTGATAGAAAAACTGATGTTATCACAAGAGCTTTAAATGTCTTGGGAAAGAAGAATCTTGTATTTATTATGCATAATGCAAGTTTTCCGGCTTTGGAAGGGGAAAATACAGGGTTTGGATCCATAAATTCATCAGGCGGAAGGAAGTTTCTTAAGTATGCTAGTAAAATTTTTGATGCTGTACAATTAGGTCCTGCCGGGAAAACGAAATCTTCTGATCCATCACCTTATACCGGAACAATTTTTTCAAACAATCCATTGTTTATAGATTTGAAGGAGTTAACTACTGCAAAATGGCACTCAATTCTTTCTCAATCGACCTTTGATGAAATTGTTGCAAATAACCCAAACAAAGGAACAAATCGCACGAGTTATTCGTATATAACTAAAAAGCAGGAAGAAGCTCTGAATGAGGCTTATGAAAACTTTCTTGAAATTGATGATAAAAATTTGAAGTCAGAATTTGAAACTTATAAGCTTAAAAATGATTCTTGGCTTGATAAAGATAGTTTGTACGAAGCTCTTTCCATTGAACGCGGAAACGATTACTGGCCTCAATGGAAAAATGAAGAAGATAAAAATTTATTTAATCCAAAATCTAACGAAGAAAAAATTCTATATGCAAAACGGATAGAAGAAATTTCTAAAAAATATTCAAAAGAAATCGACAGATATAAATTTATTCAATTTGTTTTACACAAACAAAGTTCTGAAACAAAGAAATTTGCAGATGAACTCGGAATAAAGATGATTGCAGATCGACAAGTTGCATTTTCTGATAGGGATACATGGGCATATCAATCATTATTCTTGGAAGGCTGGTGTTTAGGTTGTCCTCCTGATTACTTTTCAAAAGATGGTCAAGCCTGGGGATTTCCTGTAATAAATCCTGAAAGACTTTATAATAAAGATGGATCATTGGGCGATGCCGGTATTTTAATGAAGAATTTGTTCAAAAAAATGTTTAAAGAAAATCCGGGTGGTGTTCGCATTGATCACATTGTAGGATTGATTGATCCTTGGGTTTACAAAAAAGGGAAGAAGCCTATGCCTGAACAGGGTGCCGGAAGATTGTATTCTTCTCCGGAACATCCGGATTTAAAACAATATTCAATTATAGAGGTTTCTGATTTAAATGAAGATGTAACTTCTGACAATGAAAAACGAGTAAAAAATCTTACGGATGAGCAAATAAAACTTTACGGAAGATTAATTGAAAAAATTGTTATTGCAGCAGCCGAAGAAGAAGGTCTTACTAAAGATGCAATAGTTTGTGAGGATCTTGGAACTTTAACAAATCCTGTAGCTTCTGTTATGAAAAAATACGAATTGCTCGGGATGAAATTGACTCAATTTACGGATCCTAAAGAAGAAGATGATCCATATAGATGTAAGAATATTCCTGCAAAATGTTGGGTTATGGTAGGCACGCATGACAACCGTCCTGTCAGTGTTTGGGCTAAGTCAATGGTGAATACTCATGAAGGATATTTACATATAAAAAATCTTGTGGACGATCTTTTCTGCGAATCGGAAAATAAAGATGAAATAATTGTAAAAATGAGTAATGATGTAGAATTTTTGAAAGAAACAAAGTTGGTGGAACTTTTTGCTTGCAAAGCAGAAAATATTCAGATCTTTTTTACAGATTATTTCAATATGACAGAAACATATAATGTTCCGGGAACATCCACAGAACGCAATTGGAGTCTGAGACTTCCGGGTAACTATGAGGCAATGCAAACCATAAACTTGCCACTTTTACTAAAAAAAGCTATAATGTCCAGGGGTAGAGAGTTTGCAAAAGCAAACGAAGAATTGATTGGGGAACTTGATGAAATACAATAAAATATTAAAATCAATTTTAGTAATAAGCATTTTAGCATGTAATCAAATTGCTATTGCTTCAATAAGCACTGATGCACAGATTCAATACAATCGTGGTATTGACTACTACAGGGCAGGTCAAATTGCAGAATCGATTACATGTTTTCGCCACGCGATAGATCTTGATCCGAATTATATCGATGCATACTACAACCTCGGATCTATAATGGAATATATAAATAATGATAAAGAAGCTCTTTCAGCTTTCAAACAGATAATTTTGAGAAAACCGGACGACTTTGAATCTGCATTTAAAGCCGCAGAAATTAGTAACAGGCTCGGAGAAACCGATAAGGCAAAAATGTACCTGTCACTTATTCCGGAAAGTAGTAGTGCTTATTACAAAGCAAAAGAATTATCAGATTCGATAATATCGGCTGAACTTTTAGCACAAAAAGCTCTCGAAGAAGCTGGTGCAAATGTTCAAAATAAGGTTGAAGAAGTTCAAAATGCTGTAGAGGAAATTCAACAAACAGTAGAAAATGCCCGGGCAGAAGCCGCTAATGCAGCTGATACTGCTGTTGAAAATGTAAAAGCAATAGTAAATGAATCGGTTCAACAGGCAGTAGAAAAAGTTTCTGAAAAAGTTGAAGCAATTGAACAACAAGTTAATGAAATAAAAGAACTTCCAACTTTACCCGATATAGAACCTCTAAAAGATGAGGAAGTTAATAATATTCCTGTGCAAAAAATCACTACTAATGGGGAATATAAAGACATTTCAAGTCCTACAGGAATAGCTTCTGACAGTGATGGGAATATTTATATCGCAGATTTTGCGGATAATCTTGTTTATAAAATCGGAGAAGATGAGAAAAAAATTGTCTATATTAAAAATCAAAAAATCGACGGACCTATAGGACTTGCGGTTGATAAATTCAATAATATTTATATTGCAAACTATAATAAAGATAATGTACTAAAAGTTAATTCAAACGGTTTAGTTGAGGTGTTTATTGATAAGATCTCAAAACCTTATTGTATGTATATTAACGGTGATTTATTATTTGTTTCTTCGCAAGGTGGAAATTCCGTAATAAGAAGAAAATTAGCAGATTAATTCCTAATTAATCAATAAAAAAAATACCCCGCTATATATGACATTATACTAATATTAAAAACAACTTTTTACCTTAATATCCAATTAAGGAGAAAGTTATGTCTCAACCTTATAAAAAAATGACAATAGAAGAACTTGTCGTTCTTTCTCAACAGGATGACTTGAAAGCTCTTGAAGAACTTATAAGAAAAATTCAACACGATGTATATGCGACACTAAGTTATATGCTTAATAACTATGAAAATATACACGACTTAACTCAAGAAGTTTTACTCAAAGTTGCACGGCATATTCAAGATTTAAAAAGTCCAAAATGTTTTAACGGCTGGCTAAATCATATTATAACCAATACATACTATGATACTTTGCGAAAAATAAAACGAAAACCGCAAATAGTTTCATTAGAATATACCTGTGCTCCTCTTAATTTGGAAATCAAATTTGACATACCGGATAAATCAAGTAAACCAATTGAAAAATGCATTACTTCCGAATGCGAGAAATTTATACAAAAAGCTATAAGAGGTTTGCCTGAAGCATTCAAAATAGCGATTATTCTGAGAGAATTTCAAGGTTTAAGTTATGAAGAAATCGCAAACACGACAAATTCAAGTATCGGTACAGTAAAATCAAGAATTTCTCGAGCCAGGATAAAACTGCAAGAAGTTCTAAAAAGTTATATATAAGGAGTTTATATGGATAAAAATCTTACGTGTTCTCAAGTATGTGCATTGATAAACTTTTACATAGAAGGAAATTTAACCCCAAAGCTAAAACAAGGTATAGAAAATCATATCAAGAATTGCCCTTCTTGTAGAAAGAAAATTGAGGATTTATCAAATTTGCTTTCACCATATTCTAAAAATAGAATAGAAACAGCAGAAGAAGAAAAAGACTATGTTAATCAAGAATTCGTCAAAAATTTGTCGGCATATATAGATAATGAACTTAACCCAAATGAAAATGTAAAAATAAAAAAAATTGCGATTTCAAATCCCGCAGCTAGAAAAAAACTTGATTCGATGTATAAATATAGGCAGCTACTGCAATCCTCCTATTCTAAAACAAGAAATGAATCAAAATTTGATTATTCAAGACAAATAATATCTCAAATTCAAGATGCACAAACCTATTCTACAACTTGTTTCCATAAAATAGCAATTGCATTTATATTTTTAATAAGTGCGATAATTCTTGGATTTATATACTTATATTTTTAAAGAAGATCCTGATTGAAAATCTGCCATAGTTGGTCTTTTGTAATAATCAATATGAATATTTTGTTTTAACTTTTTATTATATTCGTTATAACGTTTAATACTATCCTTTTGCTTGTGAGAAGCATATAAGTTTCTTAAAACAGGAGTAACAATGTTACACGAAATTACGGTTCCTATCAAAGTTGATGTAACATCTATTCCTCGACGGAAATCTTTGTAATCATCCAACAAGTTTCCGGAAAGTAAGCCACTTGCTTCTACATCAAAACCGGATTTTCCAATTTTGTCCGCGATTTTTGTATCTTTTAGGAGAAAATTTTTAACAGCTTCCGGAAGCCATTTACCTCTGGAAACAAGTTTTGAAGCGACAGATGTAAAAGTTCTTGTTATAAGGTAAAAGGACAGTATGTTAGCCGCTGCATCCGCAGCTTCCTGTGGAACCATAAACATCTTTTGCTCTTTTGGGATTTTATCATTTAAGACAATAGCCGCAATTTGAGCAATTGAAGACATCGCCCAACCGATTATACCGGTGTGAATAAGCATTTTACCCGGCTTGTCACCGCCATATGCTCTTGCGACAGCATTCCACATAGGAGTTAAGAAATTAGCCATTGCTTACCTCCTTTGTTTTTGCCGCTTTACTTGCATGGTTTTGATCAATCTTGTTTATAAACTTGTTAGTTAAATATTGAGTAAGAGGTGCATCAATTAAGAAATTCGTTCCAACCATCACCCATAAAGCAAGAATTGAGCCAAGTGCCATTTTATATTGCTTCATGTTTTGGACAAAAATGGTAGGTTTGAAAAATTTTTCAAATTTGTCTATAGCTGCGATAGTCATATATCTTATAGTAAAGCCTGTTGCAGTGCCGGCGATAATTTTTGCAACAGTTCTGGCAGCAGAAACTTCACGAGTTCTTTCATCAACATTTGTGTTGTACAAATCGATAAAAGGCTGACTCATCAAAGCAGTAACCCCCAAAATCAGCCTGTTTTGGGGAGAAGATACCCTATTACCGATCCACTTCACCGTGTTTAAAACTTTTTTTGATGAAGGTGTGAACGCAGGAATATGGTCAACAATTTTGTCGCTGACAGAATTGGCTAATCTATGTAATCTTGAAGATACACCTGTCACATTCATAAACACACATTCCTACCACACATATAAAACGGGGTTAAGGGTAATTATTGATATTTGCAGTATTATATTTTCATAAAAATTTACAAAAAACAATAGGGCGAAAACTTTTCGCCCTATTATTTTGAACATAGATTTTAATCCGTTACAAAATCGAACCCTTTGGAACGACTGTAACTCCGCCCTCAGAAACGTGAAAACCTCGTTTAATATCTTCTTCTCTATTAAATCCTATTCGCGTATTAGGAGGAATTATAACATTTTTATCGATTATTGCTTTGCGGATTTGTGAATACCTACCGACTTCGACATTCTCCATTAGAATACTGTCTGTAACGCTAGAATAGCTGTTAATTCTAACTTTTGGTGACAATACACAGTGTGACAATCCGCCTCCTGAGATAATACACCCTTCAGAAACCATAGAATTAGTTGCCATACCAACTCTATCACCCTCCTCCCACACAAATTTTGCAGGAGGATAATTGTAATTAAATGTTCTTAAAGGCCACTCTTTAGAATATAAATTTAATTCCGGAGAATAATCCAATAAATCCATATTAGCCTGCCAATAAGCATCAATACTTCCAACATCACGCCAATAGCCGCGTTCTGTTACCGTCATACCCGGGAAAGAATTATCTTCAAAATTATAAATCCTAATATTTTTCCCTTCAGCCAGAAGCATTGGGATTACATCTTTTCCAAAATCGTGAGAGGAACTTTCAATTTTTGCATCGCGATTCAAAGCATCAAGCAAAACTTCCTTATCAAAAATATAATTTCCCATAGATGCAAGACACTTGTCAGGTTGTCCAGGTATAGATTTTGGACGATATTTAGGCTTTTCAACAAAATTTATCAGTCTCCAATCATCGTCAACTTCCATAATTCCGAACTCTGATGCTTCTTCTATAGGAATAGGGATAGCAGAAATAGAAAGATCTGCTTTTTTCTCCTTATGAAAATCAAGCATTTGAGAGACCATCATTTTATAAATATGATCACCGCCAAAGATACAAACATAACGGGGATCTTCGTCTGTTATATGAAAGATATTCTGAAAAATTGCATCGGCTGTACCCTTATACCAATCATTACCGGTTCTCATTTGAGCAGGAGCAAGATCAACATATTGATTCAAAAACGGGGACAATGCCCAACCTCTGGTTATATGTTTATTCAAAGAATCAGATTTGTATTGAGTCAAAACTTTAATCTTGTAAAAGCCGGAATTTATAAAATTATTTAGAACAAAATCAATAATTCTGTACCTTCCTCCAAACGGAACCGCAGGCTTAGCTCTGTCTTTAGTTAGAGGTAAAAGTCTTTTACCTTCGCCGCCAGCCATAATCATAACCAATGCATTGTCAACTGTCATATAAAGCCCTCATCTAATCTACATAAGAATTTTATAATAAATAATTTTAAAGGTCATTAATACTAAATAACTATTTTTTAAATAAAAAAAAACGACTTTATAAAAAGTCGTTGAAAATCAATAGGAAAAAAGGGAAAGGAAAAATTAATTTTTTTATTAAGCCTCAAACGTTTTAAATGTATCAGTTACGTTCTTAGAAATAACTTTAGTTACGGCTTCCATTTCTGTTGCTATTGCATTTTGTTCAGTATCTAGTTGTTTGAGCTTTAATTCTAAACTTTTATCCTGCTGTTGAACTTGTGCCAGCTTTGAATTTACGTCTTGAATAGTTTTATCATACTGAGCTTTATCATAATTAAATTTATTCATCGCATCATTGTATGCTGCATCATCATTTGTGGAAGCAACTTCAAGACTATAATATACTTCTTGTTCTTTTCCTTCTGCATCTGTTGTATAAATTATAATATTTTTATACCTGCCGTTTGCATCTTGTTCGGCTCTTGCTTTAGCATTTTTAACCTCGGAGGTTTCAGTAGTTTGACCATATACATAAGATTTTATAAGATTCAATGAAACGCCATTTTCATTAAATTTTGAATTTTGTAGTTGAGTCAAACTGTAAAATACAGGATTATATAATCCGTCGGAATTTTTTACATAACGAACAGCCCAGTCAGAATCACTGTATTTATCTTGAAGCATTGCTTCGTATTGTTTTTCTCTTAATAAGGCATCCCCTCTATCTTTTTCACTTAAAGTTGATAAATAAGGGTCATCCGCAGCATTTTTTCCTAGTTGTCTTAATTTTGTTGCACCTACGTAATAATCATAAGAAATGCCATTTTCTGTCTCTGTTTCTCCTCGAACTACAAGAACAGTGCCATTTGACATTACAGATTCTGTAGGATAAGAACGAGTATAACTTACTAAATAATAACCGTCTTTTTGTGCGATCATTGAATTGATAGTGTTGGTTTCTCCACCATCAGTGAACGTGTAAACAGTTTTTGTATAATCAGAAGATGAGGGCGGAGTCGGAACTGACAAATTAGTAAGCCTGCTGTAATAATCTGAAGATTCATTAGCAAGAACAGTTCTCTGTTGGTTAATTTGTTGACCTTCGTATTCAACATTAGTTTTTCTTGCTGTTAAGCTTAAAAACCTTGCTTGAGAAGCACTCATTCCCATCGCTTACTTGTCCTTTCGTTAATCTTTCCTATATTTTGGATATCGGAGTGTCAACGAAAAAACTTTAGAAATTTAATCAAATTGTTACATAATATTTACAAAATATTCTTTAATTCCGATATAACAACATCTAATGCTCCCTGTTGATCATTAAATACTGTTTTACAATCATCGCAAGCTTTTATATAAAAATTATTATCTGAAAGTAATTTCTCTACATAATTAGAAAATTCTTGCGGAGTTTTAACAACTTTTCCTGCATTAGAGCGAGATAAAATACTGTAGATATCCCTAAAATTATGAATGGAGGGTCCGGAGATAACAGGCTTTGAATAAACAATCGCTTCGAGAGGATTATGTCCGCCGGTTTTATTAAAACTTCCACCAATAAAAGCAAATGAACATATTGAATACATTTTTGATAATTCACCCATAGTGTCAAGGAGAATTACATCAAAATCTTTAAAATTATCTCCCTTAGATCTGAAACCATAATTCAGCTCTCTTGATTTTAGAATTTCTTCAATTTTAGGAATCCTTTGGGTATGACGGGGTACGAGTAAAAGTTTAATATCGGTATATTTTTCAAGTTTTTGCTTGAACATATCAATTATAATTTCGTCTTCACCGTGGTGAGTGCTGCCGGCAATTATAACTCTAAAACCATTCTGACCAAGATCAATATCTGCATTGACTCTTTTGATATCGAACTTTAAATTTTTCATAACAAATGTTTTATTAGGATTTGATCCGGAAGCTATAATTTTATCTTTATCAATATCACTTTGAGTAAGAATTTTTGTATATTGAGAAAAAACGTGTTTGAAAAACGGTTTTAAAAACTTGTACAATTTGAATGTTGAATCAGACATTCTACCATTAATACAGTAAAGAGGAATATCCTTTTTATTACATTCTCTCGAAAATAAAGGCCACAACTCTGTTTCTGCTATCAGAACTACTGAAGGATTAATTTTGTTAAGAAACGTTTTTACACAAAGTGGAATATCAAACGGAAAATATGTAATATAATCTGCAACTTCTTTATATTTTTTTTGTGCAATATCCTGTCCTGTTTTTGTACCTGTAGTAACAACTAGTTTGTAATCCGGAAAAACTTCTTTTGTACGTTTTATAAGATTTTCAAGTGCAATGATTTCTCCAACAGAAACCCCATGATACATTATAACTTTGTCCCCCAAATTTGGAGGGTTTATAATACCGAGTTTTTCTTTCCAACCATAAATAAACTTACGCTGCAAAACTCTTATAACATAATAAAAGGGCATTAAGATAATAAATAAAAGAGTAACAACTATTCCATAAAAAATCCAAAATAAATTAATCATAACAGGTGAATTATACACCAAAATCAAATGCATGTTGACAATAAAAATAAAAATTTATAAAATCAGACTATGGCGATAGCGTACATTAGTTTAGGTTCAAATAAGGGAGATAGAATTGGCTATGTTCAGCAAGCAGCGGGACTTTTGGGTGCTGACGAAAAGATTTCTATAGTAAGGTCTTCCTCTTTTTATGAAACAGAACCCTGGAATATGAATACTCAAACTTGGTTTGTAAATGCCATTGTTGAGGTTAAAACACAGTATTCGCCACATCAACTTCTTGAAACCTGCCAAAGAGTAGAAAGACAACTCGGGAGAGAGCATAAAACTACCCAAAATGACTATAAAGACCGCACTATTGATATAGATATATTGTTTTATAACAATGATGTAGTAAATGAACCGGATTTAATAATTCCTCACAAATATGTTCACTTACGAGCATTCAATCTTGTTCCGATGATGGAGTTGAATGCGGATTTTATTCACCCAGTCATAAATAAAAAAATTACCGAAATGCACAACGACCTTGAAAACCCTGAAATGGTGTTCTTATATGGAACAAGAGTCGATTTCTAAACGTTCTGTCGGAGTTATCGGAGCAGGACCCGCGGGCTGTATTTGTGCATATTATTTAGGATTGAATAACAATTTGGATGTTACTATTTTCGATAGTGGTAAAATTTTGAGAACTTTGCTACCTACCGGAGGCGGAAGATGTAACCTTGCACATTCCGAGTTTGATTTCAAGGAGCTTGCTAAAAATTATCCACGTGGCGAAAAGTTTTTGTATTCAATATTCTCTCGGTTTTCAACTATAGATGCCCTTAATTTTTTTAAAAATATCGGTGTAGAGACCTATACCCAAGAAGATGGAAGAATTTTCCCAATAACAAATTCTTCTATTAATGTGAGAGAAAAAATTATTAATTCATTAAAATGTAAATTTATTAATGAAAAAGTGATTAAAATATCTTCAGAAATTGAAAATAATATTTGGAACATTAAAACTGATACAAATATATACAATTTTGATTTTATTGTTGTAGCAATTGGTGGTCACTGTGGCTTTGATTTGTTACAAGAACTTAATATAAATATTATTCCGCCGACTCAATCATTAGTTGGTTTGATAACAAAGGAAGATTTTTCAAAGCTCGCGGGAGTAAGTATTAATGATATGTTGTTTACGCATAGAGGTGTTTCCGGACCTTATATATATAAAATTTCATCTTTGAAAGCGAGGGAAAATTTTCCATATAAAATTCTTGTAAAATTGGCAGTACTAAATAACTTGCAGAAACTTTTAAATACTAATCCTCACAAAGATATAAAAAATTTGCTTTCAGAGTACCTACCCAAATCGTTGTCTGAATACATTTTAGAACAGTTGGATGTTGACTCTCATACTAAATGTCATGCAATTAATGGTAAAACTCGCGACAAAATAATTGATTATGTTGAAAATTTTACAATAACAGCAGTAGACAAAGTTCCTGATGGCGAAATTGTTACGTGTGGCGGAGTAGATTTAAAGGAAGTTAATCCAAAAACACTTGAAAGCAAAAAATATTCAGGACTCTATTTTTGTGGTGAAGTACTTGATATTGACGGTTTTTGCGGAGGATTTAATTTGCAGAACTGCTGGTCAACCGGGTTTGTAGCTGCGGATTCAATCGTTAATAGAATTTTGTAGTGATAATTTGCCGCACCCTTGCGGAAGATAAAAAAATAGTTTATAATGAGAGAGTGTTAAAGAAACACGCGAGGAAGTTAAGAATTAAAAACAGTCAAAACGACGGAAAGGCAAGGCTTATGGACAATTTCAAACCTGAAAACCCGCACTATGACTGC
>JAFUUC010000079.1 GCA_017471365.1 bacterium | reverse complement strand
CCGTCTGCTAATACCATTGCTACAGGTGCCATAAATTCTTCGCCTGATTCTGTATCTCCTTTTCCTAGTGATGCTGCTGTATTTAAATCCACAACATCTACTGTTTGTTCTTCATTATCACTATCTGTATACTTTATTTCGTTATAAGGTATACATTCTGTGAATGCGGAGTTCGTTCCGTCGCAGATCTTTGTGATCTTCATGTACTTACTTAATTCTTCTACAAATTCTGCTGTACTACTGTAAGTATTGTTGATTCCGCCATGAAGATCTAACATGTTTAGTCCTTGAATAAGCTTAGCTTCGGTGACTTTTTTCTGGTTGCCGTCAACTTTTTCGTTCACTTTTGCTATCAGTGTTGGCAGAGTTAATGCAGCGACGACTCCGATGATTGCAAGGGTGATTAAAATTTCAGCTAAAGTGAAGGCTGGTACTGCAATTTTTTTCATAAATTTATCTCCTTTTATTTGTCGTTATAATTAAATAATAGTCGTTATAATTAAAAAGTCAATTTGGTCATTAAATCCTGATATATAATGCGGGAATGGATACAAAACAACAGATTAAGCACTTGTTGCTTATGAGGGATATGACTATGACTGAACTTTGCCGGCAAATGTCAAAGAGGTTGGGGAAGCCATATACGATTCACAATATTTCCGGAAAATTGTATAGAGATACCATAAAATATAGTGAAATAAAGCTTTTGTATGATATCCTCGGTTTTGAGTTGGTTTTAAAAAAGAAATCTTAACAATTCTATACATTAATGTAAAATCCCTGTTGACAGGGATTTTTGTTTATATTACGATTTGTATGCTCAGGATAATGTCCGAAGTATGTAAAATAGCACTCTGGGCTGAAAAGGTGACCTTTTCGAGGGTTCGCTGAGCAAGTTAGTACATAGAAAAACAAAAAGGAATGCAAATGGCAAACAGCACTAAGAAAAACAGAATCAGAGTTTGTTTAAAGGCATATGACCACAAACTTATTGATGTATCAGCTGAAAAAATTGTAGAAACAGCTAAGAGAACAGACGCTAAAGTAGCCGGACCGATTCCTTTACCTACAAAAAGACGTATATATTGCGTTTTGCGTTCACCACACGTAGACAAAAAGTCTCGTGAGCATTTTGAGTTAAGAACTCACAAACGCATCATCGATATATGCGAACCAACTCAACAGACTACTGAAGAGTTAAGCAGATTAGATTTACCTGCTGGTGTTGATATTGAAATTAAACTTTAATCAGCACTTACATTGAAAATTTAATAAGCATTATGCACATATAATGTGATCTACAACCTCCGGATCGGGTTTATTGTCCGCTCGGGTGGTGGGGTGAAAATCCTCAAAGGTAAAGTAAAAGGTAGCGCTCGCAAGCGAAAAGATGCAAATCTGAAAGTGAATTTTACGAAGAACAGAGATTAGACTTGGCAGACAAGGGTAAAATTCAAGAACGGGGCAATGTTTTGCACCAAGTAGGATGAGCATAGAAAGGTAAAAAGAACATGACACTAGGTGTAATAGGTAAAAAAGTTGGAATGACTCAGATCTTTGATGAAAACGGTTTGGCTATTCCTGTAACGGTTATCAAAGTTGATGAAACTGTTGTTACTCAAGTAAAAACAGTTGAAACTGATGGCTATAATGCTATTCAGGTTGGTACGATTGCAGCGAAAGAAAAACACTTAACAAAGGCTCAGTTAGGTCACTTCAAGAAAAACAGCTTATCAAATTACAGACACTTACAGGAATTTAGAGTTGATAATCCTCAAGATTTCAAGGTGGGTGATAAGGTTGAACTTTCTGTATTGGACAACGTTGAAAAAGTTGACGTAACAGGAAAGTCTATAGGTAAAGGTTTCCAAGGTACCGTAAAAAGATGGAATTTCGGAAGAGGACCTATGGCTCACGGTTCTAAAAACCACAGAGAACCTGGTTCAATCGGTGCAGGTACAACTCCTTCCCGTGTAATCAAAGGAAAGAGAATGGCCGGCGACATGGGTAACGAAAGAGTTACCATTACTAAGCTAAAGCTCGTTAAGGTTGATGCTTCTAACGGTTTAGTGTTAGTAAAAGGCTCAGTTCCTGGTTGTGAAGGAAGATTGGTAACAATTGTTCCGACAAGAACTAAGTGGAATTAAATGCATAAGCCGGTGCGAAGTGCCGGTGTTCACTTGCAATAAAACAAAAATAATACACAAATAACCCGCTTCTGCCATATAAAACTCAAAAGAGTAAGGGGTAGACGGAAAGCAAAAGGAAAGTAAAAATGTCAAAAGAAATTTTAAGTACAACAGGTGAAAAATTAGGTGAAATTACCTTAGCTAAGGAAGTTTTTGGTGTAGAACCTAATATACACGTAATGCATTTAGCATTGAGAAGACAATTGAACAATGCCCGTCAAGGTTCTGCTAACACTAAAACAAGAGCAGAAGTATCTGGCGGCGGTAAAAAACCTTGGAAACAAAAGGGAACAGGACGTGCAAGAGCAGGTTCTTTGCGTTCACCATTGTTTGCAGGTGGTGGTGTAATCTTTGGACCAAAACCTAGAAGTTACGCTTTTAATATGCCGCAAAAAGCAAGACAATTGGCTTTGAGATCTGCTTTATCAGCTAAGGAATCTCAAATTGTAGTTGTGAAAGATTTTTCAACAATTGCTGAACCAAAAACAAAGTTAATGGTTAGTGCGTTAAAATCTTTGAACGTAAGCGGAAAAGTTTTGGTTATTGCTGATACAAAATCTGAAGAAAATAGAAATCTTGAATTATCGGCAAGAAACATTCCAAGTGTAAGGCTTTTATTGCCTTCAAACTTGAACGTAAAAGATTTATTGGAAGCTGATTTTGTTGTTATGACTGAATCTGCTGTAAACGAAATTACAAAAAGACTTTCATAGTCGAAGAATAAAGGAAATCGAAAAATGAGTAACGAAAATTTATATGATGTAATCAAAAAACCTTTAATAACAGAAAAGTCAGTGGCAGCAACAGAAAACTCTCAGTACACTTTTGAAGTTAAGAAAGATGCAACAAAGATTGAAATTGCTAAAGCTGTTGAATTAGCTTTTCCAGGTCGAAAGGTTAAAGCAGTAAGAACAGTTTACATGCCTTCTCACGAAAAGAGAATGGGTCGTAAGTTTGGTAGAACTGATTCTTCAAAGAAAGCCATCGTGACAATCGAAGGCGAACCGTTAGAATTTATGGCGGTTTAGTTGAAAAAAAGTAAGTTGGTGTTTTAATACCAGCAAAAAGGAGAAAAATAAAAATGGCAATTAGAAAAATTAATCCGACGTCTCCGGGACAAAGAGGCATGACAAAGAGTGATTACTCAGAAATCACTACTTCAACTCCTGAAAAATCATTGTTAAAATCATTGAATAAAAATGCAGGAAGAAATAATACCGGTAGAATCACTTGTCGTCACAAAGGCGGCGGTGTAAAAAGAAAATATCGTGTAATTGATTTTAAAAGAGACAAATTTGGTGTACCGGCAACTGTAAAGACTGTTGAGTACGATCCGAACAGAAACGTAAGAATTTCATTGTGCTTCTACGCAGACGGTGAAAAGAGATATATTTTAACACCGGAAGGTTTGAATGTAGGAGATACTATTGTTAGTGGTCCTCAAGCTCCCGTTCAAACAGGTAATGCACTTCCGCTTGAATTAATTCCGTTAGGTTCAATGGTTCATAACATTGAATTAAGAGCAGGTCGCGGTGGAGTTATGGTTAGAGCTGCGGGTAATGCTGCTCAAGTTATGGCTAAAGAAGGTAACTATGTAACAATTAAACTTCCTTCAGGCGAGATGAGAATGGTTAGAAAGGAATGCTTGGCAACAATTGGTGTTCTTGGCAATTCTGAATTTAAGAACCTTTCAATTGGTAAAGCCGGAAGAAAACGTTATATGGGTATCAGACCGACCGTTCGTGGTGTTACTATGAACCCTTGTGATCACCCTCACGGTGGTGGTGAAGGAAAGACCGGTCCTGGTGGAAACCCTAAAACACCTTGGGGTAAGCCGGCTCTTGGTTATAAGACCCGTAAGAAAAACAAAGCTTCAGACAAATTAATTGTTAGAAGACGTAACAAAAGATAAAAAATAAAAAGGAGAAATAAATGGCACGTTCATTAAAAAAAGGTGCATATGTAGAGGAATCTCTACAAAAGAAAATCGACAAGATGAATGCTAACTCTGAGAAGAAAGTTATAAAGACTTGGTCCAGAGCATCTATGATTGTACCTGATATGTTAAACCATACTATTGCAGTACACAACGGTAAGACTCACGTACCCGTATATATTACTGAAGAAATGGTAGGACATAAATTAGGTGAATTTGCTCCTACAAGATTATTTAAGGGGCATGCTGGTTCAGATAAAACAGCAAAAAAATAATAATTAGTAATTATTAAGTCAAAAGGATAAAAAAATGGAAGCAAAAGCAAAACAAACAGACATAAAAATGACAGCAAGAAAACTTCGTAGAGTAATCAATGAAGTTAGAGGAAAATCTGTTATTGAAGCTCAAGACATGTTACGTTTTATGCCTTATTTCGCAGCAAGAGTAGTTGAAAAGAACTTAAAAGCTGCGGTTGCGAACGCTCGTGAGCAATATGGCGTAGCTCCTGAATCATTAAAGATTTCACAGATCTTTGCTGATGAAAGTACTACATATAAACGTGCAAGAACAAGAGCACAAGGTCGTATGTACTCAAGATTGAAACGTACATCGCACCTTACATTAGTAGTTAGTGATGTAACAAAATAGGAAAGTGATAAAATGGGACAAAAAACACATCCAACCGGATTTAGAGTAGGAATTATCCAAGACTGGGCAAGCACCTGGTACGCAAAGGTTAAGGACTACAAAACATTTGTAGCAGAAGATGCTAAAATAAGGAAATTCGTAAAGAAAAAGTTATATGCAGCCGGCATATCAAAGATTTTGATTGCTAGAAAAGCACAAAATGTGACAATTACTATAGTAACTGCAAAACCGGGTATTGTAGTTGGACGCGGCGGTCAGGGTATTGACGAACTTCGTAATGAAGTTTCCAAATACATTGGCAAGAGTGTTGTGATCAACGTGGTTGAAGTTGCCAGAATTGATGCAGATGCACAGTTGGTTGCAGAAAACATTGCTCAACAGCTTGAAAAACGTATTGCGTTCAGAAGGGCTATGAAGCAGGCTATGCAAAGAACAATGCGTTCAGGTGTTCAAGGTATCAAGGTTATGGTATCCGGACGTTTGGGCGGAGCTGAAATAGCACGTAGTGAATGGGCTAAAGAAGGAAGAATTCCTTTGCAGACCCTTAGAGCTGACGTAGACTACGGTTTTGCTGAAGCTGATACAGTTATGGGCAAAATCGGTGTTAAGGTTTGGATTTTCAAAGGTACGTTGATGCCGGGTGAAAAAGCAGACAAAAACATCAAAATCAAGAGTGGTAAAGAAAACTTTTCTGAAAGATCAGGCAGACGTCCAAGACGTTCAAGAAGTGTTTCAGAAGCAGCCGCTCAGGAATAGTAATTAAGGTATAAATACAAATAGGAGCAAATATAAAATGTTACAGCCTAAAAAAACAAAATACCGCAAGATGATGAAAGGTAGAATGAGAGGTACCGAAACTAGAGGTACAAAGCTCGAATTTGGTCATTACGGTTTGCAGGCAGTTGAACCTGGTTGGATTACCAGTCGTCAAATAGAAGCCGCTCGTCGTGCAATGACTCGTGAAATCAAACGTGGCGGTAATGTATGGATTAAAATATTCCCAGACAAACCTATTACTGCGAAACCTGCTGAAACTCGTATGGGTTCAGGTAAAGGTAATGTTGAATACTGGGTTGCAGTAGTAAAACCAAACAGAATCATGTTTGAACTTGAATATTTTGATAGAGCTGTTGCGGTTCATGCTTTGGAACTAGCAGCACAAAAGTTGCCTATCAAAACTAAGATAGTAGAAAAACAAAGTGAAGAAGCATAAGGAATAATAAACAATGAAACTAAGTGAAATGCGTGAAAAAACAGCAGATGAGTTGCAAAATGCAATTGTTGATTGGAAAAGACAATTGTTAGAAGCAAGAATCCAGCTTGCAAGCAACAAATTGGAAAACACTTCAACAATTTCAAAAACAAAAAGACTCATTGCTCAAGCTAGAACAATTATAACAGAGAAAGGTAAAGAAAATGCCTAAAAAAGAAAGACAAGGAATCGTAATTAGTAATAAAATGGATAAGACTGTAGTTGTAAAAGTTGCCAGCTACGAAGCTCATCCAAGATACAAAAAGATTATTGAATCCAACAAGAACTACAAAGCTCACGATGAACAGAATGTTTGCAATATCGGTGATACAGTAAGAATAGTAGAAACAAGACCGATTTCAAAAGACAAATGTTGGACTGTGGCAGAGGTAGTAGAACAGGCTAAGTAGTGTCTGTTAAATCAGGCAAACATTCTTTTTAAAAGAATGAGAGGCCGTAGAAAATATTGTAGGTTGGGATTATCCCCGACAAAGAAAAGGAAAAGAACAATGATACAACAAGAAACTAGATTAGAAGTAGCAGATAATACAGGTGCAAAACAATTGTTATGTATCCGTGTTATGGGCAGCTCAAATAAAAAGTTTGCAGCCGTAGGAGATGAGATTGTTGCTTCAGTAAAAGATGCAACTCCAAACATGGCTGTAAAAAAAGGTGAAGTTGTACGTGCTGTAGTAGTAAGAACAAAAGCAGATATCAAGCGTCAAGATGGATCAGTTATAAGATTTGACGAAAATGCTGCTGTAATTATTGCAAAAGACGGCAATCCAAGAGGAACTCGTGTTTTCGGACCTGTAGCTCGTGAATTAAGAGATAAGGGTTATATGAAGATTGTTTCTCTTGCACCAGAAGTTATCTAAAATGTAAAAGGAAAGAAAAATGACAAAAGAAAACAAAAAATTACACGTAAAGAATGGCGATAGAGTTGTTCTTACTGCGGGTAAGGATAAAGGAAAAATCGGTAACATTAAAAAAGTTGATATTGCAGCAGGCAAAGTTACTGTTGAAGGTGTTAACATGGTTACCAAAGCACAAAAACCTCAACCAGCTTTTGGCATTCAGGGTGGACTTATCAAGTTAGAAGCTCCTGTAGATGTTTCTAACGTAATGGTAGTTTGTCCGGCTTGCGAAAAGGCTACAAGAGTTGCTAAAAAAATTGTTGATGGCAAAAAAGTACGTGTTTGTAAAAAATGCGGTGAACAGCTAGATGCTTAATGTGTGGCGGAAATATACCCTTTAATTAGGGTCGGGTGATGGTCTAGCTTCATCCGTTTCCGGTATGACATTAATACCAATAGTAAAGGAAAATAAAAAATGACAGTAACAAAAAGTTTGAAAACAAAGTACACAGAAGAAGTAATTCCTGCTTTAAAGGAAAAATTTGGATACAAAAATGATTACCAGGTTCCAAAGATTGTCAAAATCGTTTTGAACATGGGTGTTGGTGAGGCTTCTCACAACTCTAAAATTGCAGAATCAATTGAAGCTCAGTTAACAAAGATTGCCGGTCAAAAAGCTGTTGTTACAAAGGCTAAAAAATCAATTGCTTCATACAAGCTAAGAGAAGGAATGCCTGTTGGTGCAATGGCAACGTTGCGTGGCGATAGGATGTATGATTTCTTACAAAAGCTTATTTGCGTAGTTTTACCTAGAATCCGTGACTTCCGCGGTGTTAGTGCCAAAAGTTTTGATGGCAGAGGTAACTACACATTAGGTTTGAAAGAACAGGCTCTATTCCCTGAAATCACTTATGAAGAAGTTGATTTGGTAAAGGGTATGAACGTTTCAGTTATCACTACTGCTGAAACTGATGAAGAGGCTAGAGAACTTTTAAGAGCTCTCGGAATGCCATTCAAAAAATAAAATAGAAAATAATACACATAAAAAATATAAAGGAGAAATTCATGGCTAAAAAAGCGATGATAAACAAAGAAGAAAAACGCACTAAGCTTGCTGCGGCAGGTAAATACCCTGTAGTAAGACTTCATAACCGTTGCAGTATTTGTGGTAGACCTCACGGATATCACAGAGATTTCGGTTTGTGCCGTATTTGTTTAAGAAAAATGGCTCACCAAGGTTTGTTGCCTGGTGTTACCAAAGCAAGCTGGTAGTTATTTATACTTAGACAATAAAATATTAGTAAATAAAGAGGGCAGATATGTTCTGCTCTCTTTGTCTGCTTATTAATTTTTTCATGACTTTTGTAAAAAATCCATTAAAAGATTGATGTCACGTATCAAATTTTAATATATTGTAGTTGTGGGGATAAGACTCCGGGGATTAATCAAGGGATAGTTGTTATGGCTGAAAAGTTTGACAATTCAATATCTACAGCAGAATTATGCAAAGAATATCAGTGGTATAAGGATAATTTTTCTGATATTGTGCAAAGTTCTTGTGATGATTTTTTCGGAGAAAATTTTAATTTAAATCTTATCGCACTAAGCCAAAATATAAACTATCTTCTTAAAAAAGAACCTTGTTTTGTCACCAAAGTAAAAATAAATGATGAGTACGAAGTCTTTTTCCGTTTAACGGACAGAGCTATAAAGATTATTCTTGATAAATCTCTCGGAGAAAGTAAAAATAAATTTAATTTGAATAAAATTTCAGAGCTGGAAGCAAAGATTATAACTGCATTTAATTCATTTTTATTTAAATCTTTGAAAGCCAAGCTTAACGATCCTAATCCTAAAGAATTAAAGCGTGAAAATTATGATATTGTTAATTTGACATTTTTAATTCAAGAAAAAGAAAAGTATAATAAAAATGCCGGAAAAGTTATTGTTACATTACCAAGAACCCTTGTAAATCCGGAACAAATAACATCTACCGGTCAAAAATTCTCAGATGAAGATTTTAGGGATTTGGAATCATTTGTAAAGATTATTGTTGGATCAACAAAATTTTCCTTATACAATATAAAACACCTTGAACAAGGTGATATTGTTGTTTTTGATAACAGCAATATAGAAAACCTTACTTTATCAAAATATGGTGAAGAAAGGAATTTTAAAATAAATCCAAATATGGAAATATTACTTTCAGACGAATACAGCGGAGGAGAAAACGATATGGCTGACAGTCAAAATCTATGGGACAATATTGAAGTTGAAATTAAGGCAGAGTTTGAGTCTGTGAAAATTTCACTTGGGGAATTGAAAGATATAGAAAACGGGATTGTAATAGACTTGGCTTCTTTATATGACAATAATGTAATTCTTAAAGTTGAAAATAGACCAATTGCGAGTGGTGAGTTAGTAATTGTCAATGATCGTTATGGAGTCAAAATAAATAATGTTATATCTCAAGACGGACAACCTCATCAGTCTGTACAAAACGAGGATATTGAAGAAAATTTTGATGAAAATGAAGAAGTAATCGAAGATGCTGATGAAGAATTTGATGAAAATGAAGAAGAAAATGATGAAGATTTTGATTACAGCGACTTTGAGTTAGATGATGAAAATATATAAGAAGTGAGGTATTCATGGGAAGCTATATGATAAATTTTATAGTTTATACTCTGGCGATGTCAGGTTTAATTTTCTTTGCTTTATTTGTTTACAAAAAAGTTATGAGTGGAGGTTTTCATTCAAAAGGGTCACGTTACCTTGAGATAGAAGAAACAATGAGTGTTAATCCGAGAAAATCTTTAATGGTGGTAAGAGCCGGTAGTGAGAGATTTTTGATAGCTTCAGATATTGATAGAACTTCTTTAATATCAAAGCTTGAAAGCTCGTCTCATACTGCTACAAAAAATGTACAAACCTTCAAACAAACTGTTCAAAATATTCCACAGAATCTTACTGATCTTGATGATATTTATCCGCCGCAAAAAGAAGTGCATTTGGAACTTATAAAGACGAATAATCCTGATTCGCTCAGGAAACGAAGTCAAAATAATAACAGACTTTCTGCGATGCGTGAAATGGCAAAAAAGATAAACGAACTATAAAGGACAAATGACAATGGACCAGACTTTAAATCCGATATTACAAATGCTTATCATGATGACAATGTTTTCATTGTTACCATTTGTTTTTTGTTCAATGACGAGTTTTTTAAGATTTGTTATAGTCTTTTCAATGCTTAAGACGGCAATGGGAACTCAACAGGTTCCTCCCGCAATTGTAATAATAGGTTTGTCTATGATTTTAACATTTTATACTATGGGGGGGACATTTCAAAAAATGTATGATATGGGGTCTGTACCTTATCAAAAAAATCAAAATATAGTTGCAGCGATGACGGAAGGTTCAAAACCTTTGAAAGAATTTATGCTAAAACAAACTCGCGAAAGTGATTTAGAATTTTTTGTTGAAATGACGCATAAAACAAAACCTTCTTCGCCTGACGATCTTTCCATTTGGGATGTAGCTCCGGCTTACATAATAAGTGAATTGAAAACATCGTTTGAGATAGGGTTTATTATATTTGTACCGTTCATTATTCTTGATCTTGTAGTCGCGAATATATTGCTTGCACTCGGTATGTTTATGTTGTCACCTACGATTATTTCAATGCCGTTTAAACTTTTGATTTTTATTGCCGTCGACGGCTGGTCGTTAATAGTTCAGGGGCTTGTTTCAAGTTATAATTAGAAAAGGAAAACTTTATGGAAATATTAATGGAATACTTAGCCAGAGGATTTTTAATAATGTTATCGATTTCGATGCCTTGTGTACTTGTTGCTGCGGGTATCGGGCTTGTAGTCGGGATTTTGCAGGCGGTAACTCAAGTTCAAGAACAAACTATCGCGGCGGCACCTAAGATTTTGGGTGTATTCCTGGTTATTATAATTGGTGGGGTTGGTTTTACCAGACTTTTGACTAATCTTTTTCAAGAGGGAGCTGTTATAGCTTTTACAACGGTTCCTCAAAGTGAGAATTATGTTCTTGATTCAAATTATCACAAGTATACTTCACCGTTCGCTTCGGAAATGAAAGATAAATTCAAAAATCGTGATGATATTGATTATATAATGAAAAATCCCGGCAAAATACCATATATAGACAAATACCAAAGAGAAAAATACAATAAGGCGTCAAATCAGCCAATGCCGAGACCTGATCTTGTAGAAACAAAAAAAATATTAGGAAGATAATATAAATGGACAATTTGCTAAGTGAATTAATGAAAATATTTCCTGATATGAACATGTACCTTATGGCTGGTACATTAGTTTTTGCAAGGTTAATTGGATTTTTTAGATGTGCCCCGATATTTAATAGAAAAGATTTTCCCTCACTGGTAAAAATTCCTTTAGCAATAATAGTTACCATTTTTATGCTTCCGTTTTTGTCACCGGAAAAAATTGTTCAATGTGATTCATTTGCATTGTCGATTGTATTGAATATAGCCGTTGGAGCAATGATTGGTTATATGGCTCAATTAATTACTATTGCCGTTGACTGTGGTGCGGAGATGATTAATATGCAAATGGGCTTAAGTTCGGCGACTGTTCTTGATCCGACAACCTCATCTCAGGTTTCTATTCTTACGAATATTATTTCTGTTATGGGAATCTTGATTTTTATTACTGTTGGTGGTGTTTATTGGATGTTTAATGCTTTGCTAAAGAGTTTTGAAATCTTTCCGATGTTTGCTTCGCACTTGCCTATTGCGGAGTTGATAAAAATGGATCTATTGATTAAATTGTCTTCAAACACACTTTATATGGGGCTTCAAATAGCTTCACCTGTTTTGCTTGCGACTTTGGCACAGGATATTATTCTCGGTGTAATTTCTAGAACCGCACCGCAGGTAAATGTATTCCAGTTGAGCTTTCTTTTCAAACCGGTACTTGGTGCGGCTATTTTAATCTGGATTATGCCGATGATAATGAACGTGATTGAAGAATACTTTGTTCAATTCGCAAGTATAATATAATAGCTATAAAATTTTAAATATTACTATCCTCAATTGTATACAGAATATGTGTTGAATGTTTAGGAATTTTGCCGTCATTACCTTTTATAAACAACAGTGGAAAAACAAATATCCAGCCAACATTTGCCCAGTAGCGATTATCTCCATAATCTGATATTGAACCAGACAACATTATTATTTCATTGTTAGAATTTATAATACTAAATTCCCCTAACTGTATATATCCCGAAATACCAAGAATACCGTTATTTTTCTTTTTAACAACTTTTGCGATAATTTCTGTACCGACTTTTATTGCGACAGTATTGTCAACTTTTACAGGTTGAGCTACTGTAAATTTTACTTGACTCCCGATTTTAACATCGTCTGCATCAATTTCATACTGTGGTTGTACCACTATTGCCGTGCCAGAAGGTAAAACTAATGCTGAAGTTTGTACCTGTAATAGTAAAATTAAAAGTAAAATTGATAATATTTTTTTCATAATTTGTCCAACTATTAAATTTATGTGCCTATAGGCTGTCGACCATAGACACATAATGGCATAGTTTATAAAATATGTCAAGTGAAATATTAAACAAATTTGCAAATAGACTAAGAACTCTCAGAGAAGAAAGAGGGTTATCTCAGGAAAGCTTTGCATTTTTGTGTAATATTGACAGGACATATATAGGTAGAATTGAACGATGTGAACGCAAACCTACAATCGAAATTCTATATAAAATTGCAAAAGGTTTAAATATGAAATTAAATGAGTTGTTGGATTTTGATGATTTATAAGAAGTTATTCTAGTGTTTTATAAATTTTCTTTAATTACTTCAATTACTTCATAATCAGTCAGGTATGGAAGATGGGCTTCAGTAATCAATTCTCCCGGCAATAATATCGAAATTCCCGGAGGACATTCTGCTACGACTTCGCCGGATAATCTGCCAACTGCCTGTGATTTTGGTACAACTTCTTTTTCTGAAAAATAAGCCTCACGTATGCTTTTTTTGATAATCGGAGTGAGCATTGGCATATGCTTTTTATTTTCAAGGTAATAAATATCTTTGTAATTGTGCTTGTCAATTTTATGCAAGCAATCCGCAAGATATTCAAAATCAGAACGCTTATTCCCGATATTTGAAAGAATTAAAATACCGGCATCTGAAGCACTTTCAACTTCAATTCCAAAATCTATTTCAAGAATAGATTCTAAGCGTTTGCCTGAAAGTCCGTCAGCCTTAATAAAAATTTTTGTAACATCAGTTTTATATCCAAAATCTGATTTTAGTTGATGTATGTGTTCCATTTTATCAAGTTCAGAACGTAAATATTTCGCATTGTTAATAGCGATATTTATTTGTTTTTGTCCGCGTTCACTTTGTAAGTTAGCACGTGCAGCATCAAGACTTCCCAATAAAATTAAAGAAGGACTTGTCGTATGTAAAAGCATCAATGCTCTTTCTACGTCATCTGCATCAATTTTTGAATTTTTGCTGATATGAAGCATAGATGATTGACTCATACTTCCGCCTGTTTTATGCAGAGAGTGAACAACAATATCTGCTCCAAGTTTTAGGGAGGTTTGCGGAAGTTTTTCATTAAAATTCCATAAACATCCGTGGGCTTCGTCAACTACTAACGGTACATCATATTTTTTACAAATTTCTGCAATAGATTTGACATCGGAAACAACACCCTCATAAGTTGGATTTGTAATCCAAACCATAGAAACATCGTTATTTTCTTTTAATAATTTTTCGACTGATTCCGGTGTAATATTTCCCCATAATCCCCATTCTTCAAATTTTTCAGGTAAAATCCACAAAGGATCTGCTCCGGAAATAATTAATCCGGTAAGAATTGAACGGTGGCAGTTCCTATTTACAATAACTTTTTGACCTTTTTTAGTTAATCCCATTGCAACAGCAAGGTTGCCGATAGTTGAACCGTTTAATAAAAAAAATGTTTTTTTTGCACCAAATGCTTGAGCTGCAAGTTCTTGAGCTTCTTTAATAGGTCCTGTTGCAGGAGTTAAAGTTCCTAGATTGTCAAATTCATCTGTTGTGTCCAAGCCTAAAGCACGTTTCCCTAAAAGATTCCTAAAATCAGGAAGTGTACCTAAGCCTCTCGTATGACCCGGAATATGAAATTGGCAAGCCGGATTGTTATAATAAGCCTTTAGTGCTTCAACAATTGGGGCGTGTATATTTAAACGTTTTTTTACTTCAGTTTTCATAGCAATAATATACAATAAAAAATTGAAAAATAAAATTTTTTGTTAAGAAAACAAAAAATACATTAACACTGGACTTTCACGTAAAAATAGTTTATAATGACTCTATAAAAGAGGATATTTGGTTTATGAAAAAAAGATTTGCGTTCTCTCTTGCTGAGGTTATGGTTACACTGGGGTTGCTTGGCGTTATCACTGCCATGACGATTCCGACTCTCACTTATAACTATCGAAGCAAACTTTTAGAAACGCAGTTTCGTAGCACATATAGTGACATAAAGGAAATTAGTGCTTATTTAAATAATGAATATGGTGATGTTGGTGAATTCGCTCACACATCAAGGTACAAAGATTTTGACAATGAGTTTATGTCGCATATTCCGGGTGCTGAAAAGGTCTACAATATTGACCACTCAACAACTGACAAAGTGGGTCCTACATTAAATACTTTGTATCAGCAAGCAGGTAGTGCTAATGGAGTCCATAGGTTTGGACAAAATAATAGAGGCACTACTGTAAGTATATTTTGCGATAATGACGGAATTTGGTTCGATTCTAAGGGAAGAATTTGGACATTTAATGCTGAATCAAACATTATATGTGTAGATATAAACGGAACAGGTGCTCCAAATATGTATAATGTTGATATTTTTGCATTTATTCCTATGGATTCTGGTCAGGTTGCACAGTGGGTATATGGAGACAGTCTAACAAATAAATCTGATTATACCGGTCAAATTACTTTGTGTGATATTGATGGACTTGTTGGTAGTAATAGTCATAACAAAACTATAAGTGGCAGCGATCCGCAATACTGTACAAATGGTCCAAATAGACAGAATAAACAGTGGGAAACAGAGACGAATTGCGTGTTGGATCTTTGTCCATTCAATTGGCCGCTTGAAAATATAGCTCCAACGGAAAGTGGTAGAAAAAATCGCTCAGGAACAAGTGTTTCCGCAGGTGATGACTACTGGCGTGATTATGTGAAGTATAGATAATACACTACGCTTTCAGTAATATTTTTAGTGTATCTTTTTCTTTATTTTTTTCAAATGCTTCTATAGCATTATCAAATTGATATGTCGCTGAGATTAAAGGAGTTAAGTCAATTTTGCCGGATTCAAGCATTCTGAGTGCCGGCGGAAACTGACCGCAGCGTGAACCTAGAACCGTAATCTCATCAATTACTATCGGTGCAAGGTTAAATTCTTTTGTCGCAGCAACTGTACTTTTTAAAACTAAAACTCCGCGAGGTTTTGTCAAAGCAAGTGATGTTTCAAAACCTGAGACAGAACCTGTTGCTTCTATAACAACATCATACTTTTTCTCAATATGAAAATCTGAAAGTAACGATATTTTAACCCCTTGAGAGTTTGCTATATTAAGTTTGTTTTGATGTTTGCCTACAAGCGTAACATTTAAATTTTGAGCGTTTAACGCAAGGGCTGTGATCAAACCAAGTTTGCCGTCACCAAGGACAACAACTTTGTCCATGGGTTTTATGTGAAGTTGCTCGTTAATTTCTAATGCGGCTGCAAGTGGTTCTGTGAAAACAGCTTGTTCATCAGATACACAATCAGGAACTTCAAATAATGTCTCAACCGGCATTGTGAAATATTGGGCGAACACTCCGTCTTTTCTCCATATTCCGAGAGTGTGTCTGTCAGGACAGTGACGATAAAGTTTTTGATTACACCAATTACAATTAGGATCTTTACAACCGTATGAAATTTCCGGTACAACACGTCTGCCGATTAAGGATTTATCTTCAGAATTTACCTCCTCTACAACCCCAACAGCTTCGTGTCCGAGTATGCCTATATAACCCATATAACCCTTTGTGATTTCATAATCTGTATTACAAATACCTGCTAATGTTACTTTTACTAGTGCTTCTCCTTTTTGAGGAACGGGTTTTTCGTAATCATTAACTAATTTTAATTGATTGTCTTTATCAAAAACTACTGCTTTCATTTTATCTCCTTTTACCTTTTTTCAAGTACTTCCCAGCTATTTGATACTTCATCTAAAACTTTTTGAGTATTTTCTCCGAGTAAAATCTTTTGAACACCTGTGTTTACAAGGTTATTTATATCTTTTTGATTTTTTTGAGTTCTAAATACCGGCTGAACTTTGTTTAGTTGCTTTGCACTTATAACGCGAGCTTTCGCCATCAAGTCCCCTTCATTGTAGTGTGTATAAAAATCATTTTGGAGCGTTTGAGCATTTGTTGCAAGAATGTTGGTTAATTTAGCCAGTTCCAATTGATTTTTGTTATTTGTTAAAAATAATGCAAATTTCAGTGCTTGTTCTTTGTGTTTTGCTTTTAGTGGAATTACAAAATTCATCAAAGAAAAATCATTTTGCCCCAGTTCACCTGTAATTTGGGGGGCAACATCAGTCTTTTCATATGTTGAAGGGGAATTTTCTTTAATCATATTCAAAAAATTTGCCCCTGCTCCAAGTAGTACAACATTACCGGACATATATTTTCCCAGGGCTTCCTGTAACGTTACAGTCACGGTTTCTTTTGGGATTAAATCATTTTGATAAAGATGTTTAAACGAGTTGAAAACATTGACTGATTTATTGGATTTTATATCTTGGGCATTTGCTACGCCGTATTTGTTCAAAATTTTCAGCATAGTGTCATTTTCTGTTATATTAGGAAATGTTATGTATGCGTATTGTCTTGTAAATTTTGCATTTTCAAATAAATCGGAATAAGTTTTAGGCACGGTTATATTTGATTTTTTTATCAAGTCACGATTATAAATAGTTATTGCACTTGTTGCATACCACGGAATAGAATAAATTTTGCCGTCAGTTTTTAATGAATTCAAAATTTCCGGATTAAATTGTTTAAGTTCTTCTTCCGAAATTTCGTAAAGAGCTTTTTTATTAGCCAGAGTGGAAGAAAAATCCGGATTTAAATTTACAAGATCAGGTGGATTATCACTTAAAACAGAGGCAAGAGTCCTTTTTTCTCCTTCGGAGAAAGGTACATCAACCCATTTGATTTTTATATTTGGATTTTGTTCTTCAAATTCACTTATTACACTGTTTATATACGGAGCAAAATCGCTCATTTGTAAAGTCCAGAAAACAACTTCGTTATTTGTTTTTGTCGGTTTGAAAAGAAAAAATATACCGCTGATTATAAGAAATGTGATTAATATTATTATTTGTAACGTTCTGGTCACTTCTCACCTTTTACTTATCGCTTTTGATACTATAATTATACTATGAACAATTTATTTACGGAACTGGAAAACCAAAATAAACAAATTCCATTGGCAGAAGTTTTGCGTCCAAAAACTATTGAGGATTTTTTAGGACAGAGTAATGTAATTTCATCCAAAAGCCCGCTTCTCAATCTTTTGCAGACAAATAGATTGTTTTCTTTGATATTATGGGGAACTCCGGGGTGTGGCAAAACGACCCTTGCAAGGCTCATTGCAACAAAAACCAATGCTGCGTTTATTGAAATTTCTGCTGTAACATCTGGCGTTAAAGATATAAAAGAAGCCGTGGAAAAATCGAAAGAAAATCTTCGTGCCGGTCGAAAAACGATTTTATTTATAGATGAAATCCACAGATATTCTAAAACACAACAAGATGCTCTTTTACCGCATTTGGAAAACGGGACATTGTTTTTGATCGGTTCAACTACGGAAAATCCTTCATTTCAAGTTGTTCCGGCTTTATTATCCAGAGTCCAAGTTATAAGACTCAATTCCATAGATGATGAAAGTATGATTAAAATTGTTAAAAAAGGATTTCAATATCTTGCAACAAATTATTCTCCAATGGAATGTGAGAGTGGGGTGTTGGATTTTATTATAAATCTTGCACGCGGTGATGCACGTTATGCCTTGAATATAGTTGAAAATGCTTATTTTGCAAGTGATTTTAAAGATAATAAAAGAAATTTAACCGTAAAAATTATAGAAGAAATTTGTCAACAGCGAAATACGAGATACTCTGAACAAGAACATTATGATTGTGCTTCTGCATTTCAAAAAAGTTTAAGAGGAAGTGATCCGGATGCTGCAATTTATTATCTTGCAAAAATGTTGTCAGCAGGCGAAGATCCAAGATTTATTGCACGCAGATTGATTGTATGTTCATCTGAAGATGTTGGAAATGCTGATCCTAATGCCTTAAATATTAGTATAAATGCGTATAAAGCCGTTGAGCTTTTGGGGCTTCCGGAGGGTAGAATACCTCTTGCTCAGGCTGTAATTTATGTTGCTCGTGCAAAAAAATCTAATGAAACAATATGTGCAATAGACAAGGCTATGTCTGATATTGCAAGTGGAAAAGATTTTCCACCTCCAATGCATTTAAGAGATGCTCATTACAAAGATGCTGCAAAATATGGATTTGGAGAAGGTTATATTTATTCTCATTCTGCACCAAATATCGAACAACAATTCCTTCCGAATGAACTTGTCGGTACAAAATATACGTTCAATTAGTTTCTTATTGGAACATTTGGAATGTTTTTTGAATGCCGTTAGTAATCAAGTTTTGTACAGAGGATAATTCTGAATTTAGAGCTGCAATTTCAGCATCAAGATTTTTTGATTTAATATCAATAGCATTTTCTTTATATGTAATTTCTGCTTTTTTGCGAGCAAAATCAGCCTCAGCTCTTGCAATAGCATCTTCATCAGCAACTTCTACAAGATAATCAAGTTCGACATAATTTGTTTGATAATAGTAACCATCATCATATAAAGCACTCAAATTGTAACGTCCGTCAATAATAGCACTTTCCAGGCTGTCAGGATTACTAATTGTGTCATCTTGTCTCCAGCCGTGAACGCATAAGTTGTTATATAATTGGTCATAAAAATCTGCGATTTTTTCTTCAGGTTGAACAACTTCATCAGAAGCTTGACCAAGGTATAAGTAAGAAGAATTTTCAGTAACATATGATGACATATCTACTGTTTTTGCAACATTGAAATTAGATGATTCTCCTAAACTATTCATAAGGTAATTGTCGTAATATGTCAAAAAAGAATCTAAAACATTTGAAAGGTTTACGGCAACATATTTACCTTCTTGATCAGCACCGATTCTGTTGTTGTTCATAGCATTTTGATATGCACTATTTTCTGCTAATTTAGTATCACTGGTATCTTTACCATTTTTTACAGCATTTGAATATTTCAAAATATTATTTTTTATCATCGAATAAGCAAAATCTATTGCTTCACCTGATATTTCATCATAATTTAAACCGGTTGTATGGGTAGTGTCTCCGTAACCAAATGCTTTAAATATAGCATTCATAATATTCAAAACCATTCCGGAAAAATCTCTTGTACTTGTAGCGATAAAATTACCGTCTTCATCTTGACCATAATTAGCGTAAACTAAGACGATATTGCTATCTATTAAATCCGCAATTTTCATATCATCAAAATCAGATTTTTTGGTGATTTTCCCGTCATCAATATACATATTCCAGCGACCATTAATAATTTTACTACTGTCAGTTGTATCAAAAATACTAGAAAATCCGTTGGTTGTGATATTTGTATAAAGCTTGATAAAATTGTCTTTTTCATTTACAAGCATATCTTTTTTGTAAGGTAAATCTTTAAGTTCGGTTTCAAGCTTTTGTTTTTGAGAATTATCAGCATTTCTCAAATGCTCAATATTAGCTTTGTATGTTTCAGTATAATTCTTCTGAGCTGAAATGCCATCTCTTAAAGATTGGGTATAATCTCTTTGTTTTTGTAATTCATCTCTTTCTGCTTGAAGGGCAGCTCTTTCTGATTGTAATTGTTCCAAAGCCTGTCTTAATCCGTCAATGATTGGACCACCTGTTACCCCTTGTTCTTCCCACGTTTTTATTAAGTTATTCTGATTTTCAATCCTAGTATCGTAGTCTTGTATTTGTTGATCATAAATAGCCAACTGATTGTCATAGGCTTCTAAATCAGTATCATAATTTGTAATTTGGTCATTGTAGCTGTTAATTGCATCATTGCATTCAATTATCAGTCCATAGAATAATCTAATGTTCTTGTCAAGTCCTTTTAGTTGCTCGTTATATTCTTCTTCTAAAGCTGCGACTTTTTCCGGATCACTATAAATGGCAATTTGCTCATCATATTCTTCCAATTTTGTATTGTATTCTCTAATAGAGATAAGATTTACTTTTTCTTCATCATCTAATGAGTTTGGATCGATGTTTCCGTAAATATTCATGTAGGCATTTTTCTTGACTTGTAATGATCTTCTTATATCATCATTAGTACCTGCTACTGCAATTTGACTATCATAAGCATTGATCTCAGTCTTGTAGTTAGCGGCAGCAATGTTAAGGCTTGTGGCATAAAATTCTACCCAGTCAATATTTTTCTGCCCCATAGATTCACTTGCTTTCAAATCACCAAGATCCATTCCGTCAATAGATGTTTTGTCAATAAGTTCACCGCCAACACCTGTCGTAGGATTCCATTTTATATATTCTTCATCCGCTTCAACTTTAGTTGTTTTGGTCTCAGCATCATAATCGTATTTTGTGATTTTACCTGCTGTTTCTTGAGTAACAACACCAGAATCAATTAAAGCATTAATAAATTTATCTCTGCCTTGTTCGCTAGGTAATCCGCCGCTCATAGATATTCCGGCAGCTTCAGCTGCTGCAACATATTCACTACTCAAAACAATTGCACCGGATTTTGTTGTAACCATATAAGGGTTGTAATCGTTCAATGCAGAAGGAGTCATCAAAAGTCCGTATGAAATTCCATAATCAGAATCAGCAATATCACTCTGCCAAACTAATTTTGTTGCATTTAATGCGTTAAAATACTCAGCAGAAATATCCGTTAACTGATTAGACAATTCAAGCTTTTCTTCAGCAAGCTCTGTTGATTTAAATTCACAGCTAGCCTTTCTTGCTGTTATTCCTAAAAATCTTGCTTGTGATGCTGCCAGACCCATTGTTCCGTCAAATCCTTTCGATTTTATTCCTTTACTTATTCATGTATTCGGCAATTTCAATAAAAAACTTGAAGAATTTGATGGTTATTTGTAACAATTGTTAACATGATCTATCGACTTCTGTAGTAGCCTTGATTCTTATGTAATCTTCATAATTTAGTCGAATAGTAGTTTTACAATACGATCGGCCAGTAAAAGTCAACCAGATAAGATGCCGCATCAAACGGGTGTGACAAAAACTTTAAGTCCTTAGATTGCTTTATCTGTGTATAACTAGGAACATCAATCTTTGACGAACCAATAATGTAACGTAAATTGTAAATGTTATACAAAAGTTTTTCACATTTTGGTGAAACGTACAGCGAAACTTCACCTTTTGCATTCTTTACTTTAGCATTAAACGCCGCAATCCTGTTTTTAATCGGAGGATTAAATGCCTTAATTTTAATTTCTACGTCATAACCAAAATCCAGCATTTTCTTTTTAATAATAACGTAATTTGTGTATTCACTTGTACAACTTCTGTTATCACCCGAAGCATCACCATTAATGATAATTTTACCTTTATGTCGAGGATATCTGCGATAAAATTCATCACAAGTTTTTGCGGTCGTTGTATTTTCAAGCACAATTTCATCAAAATAAAAAACTTTATCTTCCGTTTTGTGTGCTAAAACCCACGCCATAGGATCTACGTTAAAGTCGCAGCTTATGTGTACGTCAAAATCTTCATTGTATTGAATTTCTCTGACATTTTCGTCTGAAAAATCTTTAACAACGAGATTTTCAGTATAATCTCCCGTTTTGCCAAGAACAAAAGTATCATAATATTTTTTATCATAAAGCTTTTTTAGTTCTTCGCAAAAGTCTTTTGGCAAATATATGTTTTGTGTAGTTGGTGCACAAATTAGTCTATAATTTGGTGGAGGATTTACAAAAAATGTTTTATAAATCCAGCCTTTTTGTAGTTCCGGATTAGTATGACCAAAAATTCTATATGTAAAATTTTTCCAATTGGAAGATATGGTTTGACGCATTCTTGCGAGAAGTACTTTGAATGTATCATATGGAATGTCAGACATTTCTTCAATCTCGACAAAACCAAGGTTTAGGGATTTCAATTTATCCGGTTCGTCAAAATGTCTAAATAAAATTTCCGAACCGTTGTGGAAAACCAGTTTTTGTTCGGCCGATGACCATTTGTAATCTTTTCCGGCTTCAAACTTCATACTATCAAGATGCTCAAAATAAGTTTGGAGAGTTGTATCTCTGACAAGGGTATAAGTTTTAGCCCCGACAAGTCCTCTGACTCCGGGAAATTTTAGTGCCAACAGAATACCGAGTAAGGCTCCGGCAAATGTTTTGCCGGAGCCGTAGCCACCCTGATATACCGCAACGTCAAGCGAATATGAATGGGGAATTTCTAAAAATTCCCTTTGTGCATCTAATAATTTGTATTTCATAATCTTACCTTTTATAATTAAAAATTTAAAAACTATCTGCTTCTGTAATAGCCTTTTACTTTGGTTCCGTCAGCCCTGGTGTAAGAATTAACATAAACAACCCCGCTGCCGTTCATGGCTTTTACTTGAGCATCGATTTCTTTTTCGTATTTTGCAAATTCCTCGGATGACATTCTATCGATTTCTTCTTGTGTAAAAATATGGTTACTTCCGGTTAAAGGATTTGTGTAACCGGAAAAACTGGAGGTGAGTTGATTTATTGGTGCTGCTTGACCGGTTGTTTTAGCTGAGTGATAATTATTATTTTTATAGTTTTCATATTTACGACTATCATTAGGAGATAGTATAAGTTTCCCTTCTTTCATTCGTTTTACAACTTTTTCAGCAATTATATCATTTATTTTTTGAGAAGGTACGGTTGATAATACTCCATATTGCTGAATAATTTCACGAGCAATTTCTCTTCCTTGTTCGTTGTTCCAATTGTCCATATTATATTCTTCTTTTGATTGTCCCATGGTTTTATTTCCTTGGAACTCATGAAAATCTCCAAGTGCTTTTGAGATATGCTTACCTGTCCAAAGTGAAAGTTGAGCTTGCATATATGCATGTTTAAAAGCATCAGCTTCGTTATTCCATGTTGCATGTTCTCCCGTTCCCATATCAAAACCATATTTTTTTTGATATTTTGTTGTAGCATCAAATACATAGCTGCTATATTTTTTAGGAATGTAGTTAAATATGTTCGTATTCTTTTGATTTTTATTGTCTTGTTTCATTTTATTTGCCTCATGTTATAATTGTTGTATGACTTTATATAAATATATTTCGTTAAATATTGTATCTTTAATTTTTTACTTGATATTGTTATTCACAATTTTTGTTTTTTACGTACAAATAAAATTGGATACACTATTTATTAATGAAGAACAATTTTCTTCTATATATTCTTGTTTGGTTTATTTGTCTTTATTTTTTTTATTTTCAGTTTTTGCGGAAAGGTATTTAAGACAAAAATACTCAATATTGAATTTTAAAACACATATAGAAAATAAAATTTTAAGAAATATATTTGTATTATTTTTTAATTTTGGTTTTTGTTTAGCAATTATAAATATACTATTTTTTATAATTACAAACATAATATTGTTATTTGTTTAATTAAAATTGTTGTCGTATTTTAGACATTTTAATTTCTTCTTTTTTTTGATATCTTTGCAATACAATTACCGTATGAATTTTCTTGAATATAGAAAATATTTTTTTATAAATGTATCTGTTCTGTGGAGTCTTTTTGTTATATACTCTATGATAATTTTATTCGTGGTAATGATTCTGTGGGGAATTAACTTTATTTTTACATAAGCTTATTTTACCAATATAGATTTAATTTTTCAAAAATATTACACATTATTACCTCCTTTTAGTATTAAAAACTATCTGCTTCTGTAATAGCCTTTTACTTTGGTTCCGTCAGCCCTGGTGTAAGAATTAACATAAACAACCCCGCTGCCGTTCATGGCTTCTTGTTTTAAATCATTATCAGTCGGCATAGTACCATTCATGGCTTTTACTTGAGCATCGATTTCTTTTTCGTATTTTGCAAATTCCTCGGATGACATTCTACCGATTTCTTCTTGTGTAAAAATATGGTTACTTCCGGTTAAAGGATTTGTGTAACCGGAAAAACTGGAGGTGGTTTGATTTATCGGAGCCGCTTGACCGGTTGTTTGATTACTGTTAATATTCATTTCTACACCTCCGTACAAAATATCAGAATTACCCATTTGGGGGTTGAAATTTGGTGCAATTGCTGGTACAATACCGTTAGGACTTTCTAAAGAAGTCTCGATACCCTTACTGGTATCCGTGCTTGTAGCATGGGGAGTACCAGTGGGGGTATCTTTTGTTATATAGTATCTTCTAGCCCCATTTTTTAAAACTTCAATATGATGATCCCCATTTTGTCCTCTATACATTTCGTAGTGTGATACATACGGTTTTTGCATAGGTTTTGTATTTGGTACATCAGGCAATTTTTGGGCATTTTTTATATCATTTATTAACCCAGGGAAGTTTTGTGCTTGCTGTGGATTCCAGTGGAGTTGTTCTTGAATCCCACGCTTAGTAAAGTCAAAATTGCCATTTTTATTTAATTGAATTCCTTGAATGTACTCTTGGTAAAATTTTCTTGAATCAGCACTGTATTGTTTTCTTAAAACTTCATCTAAATTATCTATATTACCATAGTTTTTTAATTGATATCCTTTTATGGCTTTTTGTACATTGCTACCAACTGCTCCTAATGCCCCTCCTGTCGCAAAACCAATAGATGCATCTTTCAATGATGACAAAACAGGATTGGTTCCATTCATTAAGCTTTCCCCAAGACCGAATAAACTTCCGCTCATGGTTCCAGATAAAGCACCAGCTCCTATATTTTCAGATATTTTTCGTCCAAGTTGTTTTTTAAGTACTTCTTTACCGATATTGCCTCCTATTGCACCTACCCCATTCATTGGTATTGCGGCACTACCTATTTCTAAAGCAGCTCCGGTGTATTGTTTTGCAATATATTTCTTTAACTCTTGATCAATTTCTTGCCTATAGTTACGATAATATTGGTTTATTGCCTGAATTTTTTGTTCTTTTGTTAAATTTTTGTTTTTAAGTATATCTTCTAGATCCTTAGTCATAATATTTTCCTTTCGTTTTTCTTGATAATAAACATTTAATAAAAAAGCGGGAGCTTTAAAGGCTTCCCGCTGCAAGATAAGAGTTTAATAGAATATGAGAAAGCGAGTGATTTATTTATCTGTTTGAGTTTCTTCAGTAGATGTTAGGAAGTTATTTGTGTTTTCAACTCCATATTGTTCTAGTGCAAATTTGAAACATTCAAGCCAATCTATATGTTCTGCTACGTCTTTTATACCTTCAAAAGATTTAATAACTTCAAAAAGTTCTTTCAATTTTGATTTACGTTCAAAAGCGGCTTTTCTATCTCCATAGCGGTAAACATAATTTGAATTTCTAACTTCATCATCGATATCAACAAATGTAATTTTCCCTCGGTCTTTTATTATGACATTTTCTTTTCCAATTTTGAAGTTGGAAATTAATTCAGCTGTTTTTTCCACCATCGGAACTATAACTTTGCGATTTATAGATTCTAGGATCATATTTAATCTTGCTTCTTGACCATTGACAGAATAATTGATTTCTGTTGCAGTTCTTTCTTGAGATTGAATATTCCCGGCCATGTTTTTAAAAATTCCGGTAGCACTTTCAATTGTAGTTTTGAAGTAATTTAAAAAATCCCAACCTGTCATTGCTTTATCAAAAGATATAGGGGTTGGAGTTGTTGTCATTAGTGATGCATCATATTCAATAATTTTACCAGGACTGACATTTTGTTGCCCCATAAAACAACCTTTAGGTGCAAGATATGGAGGGTTCATCATCAGTGCGAGTGCATCAAGTTGTTTATTTAATATCGTGGAAGAAATATTGTTCAAAATCAATGCTACACGTAAAGGAGAAATTCCCCGTCCGGTAGATGGACATTCAATGATATTTGCGTGAATAAATGGATTTATAACAAATGGATTGTCTTCATAACGTATTATAACATTTCTTCCTGCAACCGAAATTAATTTGTTTTTTAAAACTTCGCCAGATGGAAGTTCTATGTCTCCCCAAAATTCCAACACTTCAATCTTTGAAGTAGAATATTTACCATCACGCTTATTTTTTTTATTTGCCACCACTCCTTTCAATATTTCCAGTTTTTCTAAGTTAAGCATGTTATTTGATTTATTTGATTTAATTTCATCGAGAGTTTTGTAGGTTCTGTAAATTTTTGCACAAGTATCCCAGTTATCAATTCCGTTTTTGTCAAAGACAAAATCTTCGTAATCTATAAAACGAACTTTTGCATTGTCGTAGATAACTTTATCTTCAACAATAAATGCTGCATCAGTTTGAAGATCAAGCTGTTCTTCCAAAGATAACGGTCTGCGAATTTTTTTTACTCTTGTTTCCCAACCGACAAAAAGAGTGACTTCGCCCGTTTCTACAACAGAATCTATTATCTTTTCCATTTCATCTTCAATTTTCATTTCTTCAAAAACATTTACCAGCATTGCTTTTTGCTTGTTTGCAAATTTTTGAGAATTGTAGTCTACACCTGAAACGTCAAACATTCCTTCAGGATGAGAATAAAGATTTTGCACAAGATGAGATTTTAGGGTTTGTGCAAGTTCATAAATCTCTGGCAATTGAATACGGCAATTCCAATCATTAATTTTCGGAATGTCAGAATTATAAACAGAATGAGATATAAGACGATTGTCAGAAAGTTGAGAGTTTCTTGTCTCATCGTAATAATCAAATTTGGAAATGATATTTCCAATCAAAAATTGTTCATCAATGGAGTTATTAATTGATGCGTATTTAGTATTGTTCATATTTCACCTCGTTTTTGTAATAGTAAGTTCTGTATATTGCGTAAATATCTATATCCTGTAACTTATTTTTTCGTACAGTTTCTTTTTTTAGTGTTGTTTCGTATTCAAATCCGGATGATTTTAACAAAACGGATGTTCTGTAATTATCCGGAAAAACATAAGCCTTAATTTTGTATAAGCCAAATTCATCAAAAGCTTTTTTTAAAAAAAACTTTGCACTATAACGAGTAAAAGTTCCCCAGGCATGAGGCTCAAAACAAGTTGTAAGCTCCGCACTGTAATTGTTCTTATCGTCTCCGACAAAATTGTCAAGATAAACAAATCCCATAAATTCATTGTCATAAGATAAAATTATGTAAAAGAAAGGTATATTACTGATATAGGAAATGATATCTTTTTCACCATGTGAAAAATCGTCTTGCAAATATTTAGCGTAACGATTGAAACAACGTTGAACTTTATTGGTATAGTGCAAAGATCTGTTATTACAGGTATCCAATAAAATAAATTTACACATTAGTTTTACACTTTTAATTTGTAAAATTTGACATAAATATTGTCACTAACAAAATAATCGACTTCTTTGGAACAAAGTTTTTTACGTTGAGTATTATCAGTCCCCAAAAGCCCCTCTGCTTGAATCCCGTTTATATAAGATTTTGTTTTGCTTTCTTTATTCATTACAAGATAAGTTGTGTTTTTGCAAAAAAGCATTTCAACCGGGACATCTTTGATGTCTGTTATAGTTTTTTGTGAAACCTGCGAAACTTTATCTGTAATATCACTAAATTCTTTTTCTATTTTGGTGTTCAAAAATTTTTCATAAGCTTTGTCGTTTAAGAGAATTTTTTCTATTTCTTTATCTTCTTTCATTTTAAAAACCTTTCTAAAATTTATATTTTTTCATCATCAAGATTTGATATTGTAATAATTTTTGCTTCTCGGTATTCTTCATCTTCGGATTTTGTATTTGAAAGTCCCATATATTTGCAAAGACTTTCGAGAGCTTTTAATCCTGCCGAAGAATCTCGAAGTTTTTTCTTTCCGGTGTAATTTCCGTCTTTATCAAGAATGTCTTCCTCTTGCAGTGAAAATTCTGCTATTTGCAAAAGTTTTTGTATAACATAACCCTTTTGAACACTCAGAGATTCAATTTGACGCTTTAATTGTGATTTAATTTCATTAATTATAGAATCTCTTGCAAGTAGTTCTGTAGCAAATGTTCTGGGATTCTTGTTTTTATACCCTGCTGCTTTTAGAGCTTTTTCTCCGTCAAGAGTCTTGATATATTCGGAAACAAATATTTTTTGCTGTGTTGTTACTTGTTTCATTTTGTTACATTTCTTATTATAGTTTGTATTTTTTACGAATGATTTGTATAATGAACATGCTATTTATATTTCGGCTAGTGTAAATCTTAACAGGGGGGAATGAAAACGACTTCCTGTTTTTTTTAGCCTCTAAATAGTTGTATTTGCGGGGTATCTTTTGCATAAATACAAGTCTTAGATTTGAGATTTAGTAACGCTTCTTTATACATGCTTACCCAGTACGAAAATCTTATATGCTGTGGATTTCCTTTTAATCTAAGGCATGTTCCGTAAACAAGCAATTGCTGTGCAAAAGGCATAGGAATAAGTGTCAAATCTGTCGGATTTTCTAAATCTTCCTTTTCAACACCGTTTGAATCCACTACCGAATTTTTTGTGTAATAAATTACATCTATTGTTTTATTTTCGTCAAATTTTGGAAATAATAATTGATCATACAAAACAGAGAATGTTCGAGGTTTTGCATTATTTGTCAAGAACGGTTCAACATCCTGGCAGAAATTATATTGTTCTCCATCTATGAGAAGATAGAGGATTCTTCCTTCTACGGTATTATTAATTTCTGTAATATTTGCAGGTAGAGTCAGTGTTTTTCTTCTTATAAGAAAATTCCAGCCTTCGATATTACAAATTTCTTTATTTATTATGTTCAAGACAGCTTTAATTTTTTTGTGGTCGTTTTTAACGAGTTCTGTAAAAGAATTAACTTGTCTATAATTTAATTCTAATAAACATTGATTTATAAGTTCTAAAAAGTTCATTGTTCCTCCTTGTTTTAAAAATTTCGGACGGAAATTATAAAATAATTTCCGCCGAAATTTATCGAATTTCACTAAAAAATATTATTTGATGAGTCCTTGTTTAACTTGTTCCATAATCAATTTTTCATTTTTAGCAAATTCTTCACCACTCATATTGCCGATATCCTCACGGGTAAAAATCCTGTTATTATTACCGCTTTGAGAAGCATTTTGAGCATAAGAAGTCAATTTGCTTTTAGCAGCAGAGTTTTCGTCATTTAATGATTTTTCGTGAGCGGATTGTTTTAAATAACCGTCAATTGCCGAACTTTCAAGTCCTTCAACCAGACCGGCTATTTTGGAAATTTCATCTTTATCCACATCTAGAGTTTGAAGATAATTTAACACATCTGCTCTACCTGCTTTGTCAAAAAATCCTGGTTTTTCTTTATTAAATAAATCAAAAGGATTTTGAGTTTCCGGCTGTTGAGCTTCTGGTACTTGTTGAGGAATTTGTGGAAGTGGTGCTTGAGGAATTGCTTGCTTACACGTTTGCAGTGCGTGCAGTTTTTGAGTCAATTCTGTCATTAGATACTGCCACTGATTTTGATTAATTACACCCTGCTGCATAAGCATTTGCAACCTTTTAACATCATTTCCGAGTATTCCTTCAAGTTGTTGAATTACATCAATATAATTCAGTTGTGGAGTCACGGCTGATGATGAAATACCGTTTTGAATTTGATTTTGCATAATAATTTATTCTCCTTGTTTTTGAGGTAAAGAGTGCATATAAACTACCGCAGCTTCGATCGCGTTGTCGATAAATGTTGAAAGAAATATAGAAATAATTTCTTTAACTACCGGATTAAAAGGGAGATTTTTTACAATATAATTGATTGCAATTTCTTTTTTTTCGGTACCTTTACCTGACCCAATTTCGGTTTCTGCTGCAAACACAGCATTCTTTGCCAATTCTGTAATTTTATCTTTTATTTTTGCAAACATTTTTTCTCCTTAACTACTTGAAAACTACGAAGCAGAAATGATCATTTTTGCAAGAGCTTTAGGTTGAACGGTTTTAGCTCCGTACAAATACAAGCCTCTTACAAGATCAGAGAAGCTATCTTTGTCTCTTAAACTTTCGATTTTCGCAAGTTGAGAAGCAAATGTAATAGCATCGTTTGTGCCGGCAAGAACGTAGTATTTACCATCAACTGCTGTTAAATTTGTGCTAACAAGTACGTCCATACCAGCAATTCTTCCGATAGAACCTTCTCTTAATGTTTCATCTGCAACATTATGAGCTCCGATAAATTCAGTACTTTGCAACAAGTAAGATTCAACAGTAGGGTTAATTACAACCCAAGGACGGACACCGGCATAAACGGCATCTGAATTTTTTAATGCTAAAGCTAATTTAACAAAGTTTGAATAAATTGTTGAAGCACTTAGTGAAATAGGTGAAGCTTCAGTACCAACTGTATTTGCTGATACTACGTTTGTGTGCATACCAAGCAAATAAGAATCTTGAACTTCTTCAATTGCTCTTTTTGCACTGTTTAAATGTGCTTCCATAATATCACCGTTAGCTTGTGCTTTTGCTACATCATCAATTTTGAATGCAAAGAATTTTCTTTGATCAATTTTTAATTCTAAAGATGATGGAGATAACGCAGAATAGCTAATGCTGCTATCTGTTAATGTAGAAACAGTAACATCAGCAGGAGTGATAATTTTTACGGTATCACCTTGATTTTGGATTTCACCTTCCCAATTTTTGTTGACACACTGCATCATAACGCAGTTTTTTTCTAACATGTTGTTTAATTTTTGACTCCACAATTGAGGGATAAATGCAGAGTAGTTTTGAGTAAATGATGATTCTGTCATTTTTTTTCCTTTCGTTTACGAGTTGTATTGTACGTGTTTTTATATGAGTGGTGTGTGGTTATTTAGTCGTCTTTATAAATTTCTCTAAATTGCAGTCCGATAATTGCACAGTTATCAGTGCTGTCGAATCCTTCAACACAAAGTTGCACTGAATAACAACTGCCACAAATTTCTGCTTTTTCCAAAACGTCTGTGCCTATTGTCCAAACCGGAATTTGAGCATCATTTTCTGCCCATTTATAGCAAACGTCATCTAAAGAATTTTCATCAGCCCACAAAAGTTGATCATAATGTTTTGAATAAATAAGTTCTCTATCATCCGGATAATTGCCGTCATAATCCTTGTATACTGAGAAATTGAATTTGTTATCGTAAGAGTCGTCAAGTATAAAATAAAATTCTTCTATTAATTTTCTATGATGAACATCATTTAAAGATAGAAATGGTGATTTCCACATAAAATCAATAGTTTCTCCATTGAATGTGTTTTCTGTATCTTCGATATAAATTTTGCCTTGTGAATCCGCACTGATTATGTGTGAGTGGAAAACAGCCGCTGTTGTTATATTTTGAGGTAAAACTCTTTTGTACCAAGCTTTGTTTACGTAGTCATTAATCCATATTGTATGCAGATATTCCTCGTTTTCATATGGGAATAAATACCACATTTGATTTCTGTTTTGATAGTGAAGTGCAATAGTATTTTGTATTTTATTTTTATTAAATTTCTCAAATTCTGCTTTAATATTTAGTGAAATTTCTGATCCGAGACGAATTTGATTTAGTTCACCAACTTGTTCAAGGGCAAAAATGCCATTACTGAGAAAATACTGTTTGTTATCGACATTTATAATTGAATTAGCTGCAACAGAGCCTTTGTCAGCAAAAGGTAATATTGCAAAATCATCCGGTGAACTTCCTGAAAGCAGGTATACTCTTTCTTTTTTATAAACAGCCAAATAATCTTTATAGATATGCATTCCAATAATATCTGCGGTGTCTGTGTGAAAATCATTTATATATCCGGCATCATTTGATGTTGTAAAGTCATCGTACGTTCCAAGTGCTGAATAATAAAGTGTAGATTTATCACAACACCATACACGTCCCTTAAATACTGCTATACAATTTGGATAAAACGCTTCTCCGGCAGTATTTTGTAAATTACAATCTTCAATATTGAAATTTTGATTATCTTTTATATAAAACATTTCATCAGATTCTGTAGCGATTAAAATCCCACGTAAAAATGCTGCAAATTTAACATTTGTACCTGTTAAAGTTTTATTTAAAAGGATTAATTCATCAGTTGATTCTTTATAAACATATATTTTCCCGGATTCAGTTGTGATTATAAGTTTATATAATCCATCTGATTCCATTTCGCACATTCCTGTTATGGTTTCTTGAGTCGGTAAATTTGTAAGCAGTTTGTTGCCTTTTTGTTTTATAATGCCTCTGTTATCGTAAATTTCCACATTTTTTGAATCGGTCCAATATATTTTTTTATAGCTTGAACCCAGATCAGTTTTTGTTGATGCTTGATTTATCCCTCCGGATAAGTCAAAATAATTGATTTCCATAAGCTTAACCTCGTGAATTTTTTGTATAGTACCAACGAATTTTTGAACGGATAAAACTTCCTATATCATTTTTAGCTACCCAGCTATAAGGCGGTAAATATATTATGTCTATTTTGCCGGCACTTGTGGTTTGGGGGTGTTTTTGTCCAAATTCATAGTGAGTCATAACCGTTTCGGGAGTTATATTAATGGAGTATTTTGAACAAAGTGATGCACAAAAATCCATTCCTGACTCAAATTGAATAGGTGTAATCGGGAAATTACCTACATTATTAATAGATTTAAATCCGGACATTGCACAAAATGCGACTCCTATTGAACCTGTATTTCCGCCGCCTGTGTGAGCTGCATATTTATTGTCATTACAATTAAGATTATCTTCCGGTGCGTAAATACCAGTGTAGATTCTTCCTTCTTTATCAATTAAATAATGGTAATATTGCTTTTCGAAAGATGAAGGGTAATATCTCCCGGCTGTCCAGTGTAAAATAATTCTTTTCATTATTAAGCATACCTCATTTTGATTTTCCATTTGGGATTGAGGTGCATATATAAAACAACTGCATTAACTCTATTCTTTGCATTTAGTTTCAATAGAATTGAAGCTAAATGGCTTTGGATTGTTCTTTCTGAAATTTTCAGTTTTCCTGCGGCTTGTTTATCCGTTAGTCCGCATGCAATCAGAGTTAACACTTGGTGTTCTCTGGGTGATAACTTCATTAAACTTCCTTCTGATTCTGATTTTAATAAATTCATGTTACCTTAACTAAAAGTTTGTTCGTTTAATAATATTTCAATATTAAAAAAATAAAGAGGGGAAATTTTGATTAAAAGGGATTCCCCTCTTATAAATTAGGGTAAAATGACTGTTCAATACAGTTAGAAAGTGGAGTTAATACCTATTTTCAAATTTGAGAGATTTGAATAGCACCTTTTTTTTACGCCAAATTCATTATAATTAAGGTAAAAAGTTCCTCTTTTATATTTTGAATAATCAATAAATTTTTCTTCGTACAAAATTTTAGATTTAACCTTTTGCCAGAATTTTCTGGCTGCAAGGTTTACATACCTTGATGTTAATAGTTCATCTTTGTCATTAATTCTTGTTAACTGGATAACCAAATTTCCGCAAACCGGGCATTTAACAAGATAATCTAATTCACATACGGTAAAATTCGGATGAGGAACAAGCATAAATGTTTTTGTTTTATGCAATGCTCCGCAACAGTGAATATATCCCATTGAGTACACTTCTCCCTTGCGTTGATGCATTCGGCAAACAGCTTTGTCATCGAAAGAAAATATTCTTTAGAGGTTTTTATTACCTCCGGACGTGAGCCTTAACCGATCACTTTTTCAGTATAAGTAATTTATTTTTTTTTTAAAGTCCGTAATTTTGCGTAAGTATTTTTACGGATATTGACAGGAGAAAAATCTCCAATTTGTAAGCATTCCAAAAGTTTAAAAATGCAAAAATCTTGGAAAAATATTTAAAAAAATTTATATTTTGTAATAATTTGCAAAATATAATCATCACCCTAAAATATAGGTATGGAGAACATTTTACTGATTTCAGAAGATGATGAAGTTATAAAAAAATACAAAAAAATTTCGGAAAAAATCTGTAATTTTAATACCTCTTGTACCGAAACTTCTGTTTTTGATCTTGTTGAAGTTGAAACTCCAGATTTAATTTTTGTAGATGAAAATATCAAAATGTTGCATCTTGAAACAACATTAAAAAAGTTAAAATCAAGATTAGAAACAACACAAATCATACTTTTGACTAATGGTGAGAATATTGATGATGAAGTTTCTAAATCGGTGAATGGTTTTATCTTAAATTCTTGTAATGATGGTTTGATATGTGCCAATATTAATGCTCTTTTGCAGACTAAAAAAAACACTGACAAATTGTCTGAACGTAATAAAGGGCTTTCTGACAGTTTGTACAAATTAAATGTTTTATATAATACCAGTTCGCAGTTTTCCGGAACTCTTGATACAAAAAAACTTCTTGAGTATATGTCTGAAGGTTTGGACAAATCTTTGAGCTTTGATTTAACAAGTACGCTTTCATTTGGTTTTGAGAATGAGCCGGTTTTAATTATAGATTCTCTTTACGAAATATCGGAAGAACTTGTAAATGCTCTTAAATTTCGAGCAATGTTAAATTATAAATCTCTTTTTGAAGATAAAGAAATTCCGTTTGAAATAGATGACAGAAATTTGAAAATTATAAAAAACGTAAAAAATCCTCATGAAAAATTTACATTTTCTATATTTCAATATGATAATATGTTTGCTCCAATTGATTTGGGTGACCAATTTTTTGGTTGTATCGAAATTTTTAAACAAAAACCTTTTACATCTGATGATGCAGCCTACTTTCAGACAATTGTGAGACAGGTTTCTTTACCTTTAAAAAGTGCCGGATTATATAAAAAAATTATTGAAAAGAATATCGAGCTTGAAAAACTAGAAAGAATAAAATCCGAATTTATTTCTATTGTTTCGCATGAACTGAGAACTCCGCTCACTCCTGTTAAAAATGCTCTTTCGATTTTATCAAGCGGCAGAAGTGGAGAGTTAAGTGAAACTGCCATAAAATTTGTGAATATGGCAAAACGCAATGTTGATAATCTTACAAATATTATCAATGATATTCTTGATATAAATAAAATTGAAGCAGGCAAAATGGATTTCAATTACAAACTAATGAATATTCATACGGTAATTGAAAATGTTAAAACCAATTTTGATTGTGTTGCCAAGGAAAATAATATTAATTTAACATCCGAAGAGACACTTCTTCCGGATATTTATGCGGATTCTCAACGTCTTGGACAGGTGCTGACAAATCTGGTATCAAATGCAATAAAATTTACTCCTCAGGGCAAAAGTATAAAAATAAAATCTGAATTGAAAAATTCTCAGGATATATCTTCTAACAAGTATTTTGAAAATGAACTTAAGAATTTACACGGTGATTATGTTGTAGTCAGTGTCAGTGATGAAGGAATAGGAATTAAACAAGAAGATATGCTTAAAGCATTTGAACAATTTACACAAATTGAAAATTCTCTTACTCGCAAGGTTGGTGGTACAGGTCTTGGATTACCTATTGCAAAACAACTTATAAAAGCACACAACGGTGCTATATGGTGTGAAAGTAAAGAAGGTCAAGGATCAAGTTTTTATTTTGCACTTCCTATAAATTCAAAGTTTGACTCGTAATTTTTGTAATATAATCGTTTTATGACGAATGAAAAAATAAAAATCAGTATTCTTGGATCTACCGGTTCAATTGGTAGACAGGCTTTGGAAGTTATAGAAAAATTAAATGACAAATTTGAGATTATAGCACTTGCAGCTGGAAGTAACGTCGAACTTTTACAACAACAAACTCAAAAATTTAAACCAAGATATTCACTTCTTGGACAGGAAGGTCTTGAACGAATTTGTTCTGATAAGGAAAATGATATCATACTTGTTGCGGTTTCTGGCAAAGTCGGGTTAAGACCTACTCTTACTGCAATTGAAAATGGAATTAACATAGCACTTGCAAATAAAGAAACCCTTGTTATGGCGGGTGATATTGTTATGCAAAAAGCAAAAGAAACCGGAGTTAAAATTATTCCGGTTGATAGCGAACATTGTGCTATTCACCAGTGTATAAAAGATATTTCTCAGGTTGAAAGACTTATTATTACGGCAAGTGGCGGACCTTTTTTACACAAATCTGTTGAAGAAATGAAACAATCAACTGTTGAACAGGCACTCGCTCATCCTCGCTGGAATATGGGTAAAAAGATTACAATAGATAGTGCGACTCTTATGAATAAGGGTTTGGAAGTGATTGAAGCACATCACCTTTTTGGAATGGATTATGACAATATTGAAGTTGTTATTCATCCTCAAAGTATTGTTCATTCGGCGATTGAATACAAAGATGGTAGTGTTGTTGCACAATTGGGCTTGCCTAGCATGCACATTCCTATACAGTATGCAATCACTTATCCTGAAAGATTTGAGGGTATAAAATCTAAGAGTTTTAGTTTTGCAGATATAGCAAGACTCGATTTTGAAAAGCCTGATTTTGACAAATTCCCGTCTGTAAAATTAGCGTATGATTGCGGAAGACTTGGCGGTAGTGCAACGGTTTGTATGAATGCTGCAAATGAAGAATCTGTCTTTGCATTTTTACATGGGAAAATAAATCTTTATGATATCTATAGAATCACTTCAAAAATTACAGAAAACCACAGAGTTATAAAATCCCCGTCGATAGACGAAATTTTTGCAATCGACGAGGAAATAAGAATTAAAACCAGAGAATTAATTGGCTAGACAAATCATCTTATTAGTAGCTGATGTTCTAAGTCCCTCGCTTTTCTCTGTTGCATAAGTGTTAAAACTCCTGAACCATGCATATTGAGTCCGTGGAGTAACCTCTGCTGATGACAACAATTGGAAAGGGAAATCAGTCTTTAAATCTGTGAGAACATCTATATTATAATTATCCACCCATGTTCTATCTGAATAATCACTAATAGAATTTGCATTATCCGGATAGATCAATTTGGCAATATTAGCTAATTCTTCCATGCTTGGTAGATGACCACCCATGTCTCTACATGTTACTACTGCACCTACCCAATAGTCATTTTCTCCACTAGATGTACAGCTTTTAATCTCAGGATACTTTGAGTTTCCTAAGTAAGCCGAACAATCCATTCTTGGTGGTGTGTCAGCCTGTTTAATTATTTTATAATCCCCGACAGTTGCTAAGACAGCAGGACCTTCTGAAATGTTGATTGAAGCTTTGTTCATTGCCGTCAAATCTTTTCCCACTCTATTTGGCATGCGGCTGCCATTTAAGTCATACAATCCGTCTACGCATGAGTGTATCTTTTTGTTATCAGATTTTATACTATCAGGATCTGAAATACATTTCTTATTATAAGTAAGAAACATAGGCGTTCCGTCTGCTAATACCATTGCAACAGGTGCCATAAATTCTTGTTCATCAGTTACTGTTCCCAAACCTAAAGAATCAGTTGTGTTCAATTTCGTAATTTCAACAGTTTTATCTTCCGTTCCGTTGTTGTATATTATTTCACTATATGGAATACATTCTCTAAACTGAGTTGAAGTACCGTCGCAGATCTTTGTGATCTTCATGTATTTGCTTAATTCTTCTGCAAATTCAGCGGTAGATGAATAAGTATTGTTTATTCCGCCATGCAAGTCTAGCATATTCAAGCCTTGAATAAGCTTAGCTTCGGTGACTTTTTTCTGATTGCCGTCTACTTTTTCGTTCACTTTTGCGATCAGTGTTGGCAGAGTCAGTGCTGCGACTACGCCGATGATTGCAAGGGTGATTAAAACTTCTGCCAATGTGAAGGCTGCTTTAGCTACCAATGGTGGCATGTTTGTGTGCGTAGCACCCCTCACCCCTAACCCCTCTCCCACAAGTGGTGTGGGGAATGTACCCGTGCTGGTGTGTTTGCCCATATCGGAGATGGTACTCATCTTACATTTGCTGCTCAATCTTTGTCTGTTCATTTTAATTCCTTTCTTTTGTAATGATAATATGGTTTAATTATAATTATATTATACTTATATAATGTAAGTATAATATAATTTCATGATTTTGTAAAGTGTTTGTATATACATAATCATGGAGAAATAATATAGTGAAAAAGAAATTGTCACGTTCAGGCAGTGGTTGGGCGTTATTTATGCCGAAAACACTTTTAGAATTAATTGATGTTGATCCTGAAAAGGACTTGTTAGAAGTTAAAGTGGAAAATGATACTGTTAAAATTACAAAAAACCATGAAGATTCAAAATAATTTTTTATACAACCAATAAATCTTGACAAAATTATCGTATATTTTACACTAAATGTTAAGCAACTAAAACTCTTATATAATGCCGATTTCCGCTATTACGCCTGAACCCAATTTTACCTTGGGACTTGAAATTTTAAATTTTTGTAATATAATAGTTTTATCAAACAGGTCTGAAGGGACGAAAACTTATTAAATTAAGTGTGCAAAAGTAGTTTCTGAAGATTTTTCAATTTACAACTAGAGGATTACATTTTGAAAAAATTATTACTATTCACTATTGCATTAGTGCTAATGTTATTTGCACCCGTGCAGGCAGCCAATGTCAACACAGTGAAGGCAGCGATAGTAAAACATTCTATCGAAATGGGAGTCGATCCGGCTATTACTTTAAGTATTGCTAAAACAGAATCAGGTTACAGACACGAAGCAAGAAGTTCACACGGTGCTGTGGGTGTCTTTCAACTTATGCCTTCAACTGCTCGCAGAATGGGTTTGAATCCTTATTCCCTTGATGACAATATCAAAGGTGGAATTATGTATTACAAATCTATGTATAAGATGTTTGGCTCTATGGAACTTGCTCTTGCCGCGTATAATGCAGGACCGGCTAATGTAAAAAAATACAAGGCTATTCCTCCGTTCAGCGAAACAAGAAGATTTGTCAGCAAGATTATGGCTGATTATCACTATTTGAAGGCTCATACTGATCCTGCTGTTTTGGCTTACAAAAAGCAAATGGTTAATAAAACACCTTCAAAGGTAAATGCTGATATGGTTGCTGCGACTCCTACATCAAAGCTTGCTCCATTACCGGTTGCAAAAATTGAACAATCCAGAAAGCTTAATGTGGAAATTATGAAGGGCGATCCTGTTGAAGTAGAATTAAAATCTCAATCAGTTGCGATTTAATTTTAAAAAGTTGTTAAGGCGGCGAAACGATGAAATCGTTTCGCCGCCTTTCTTTTACCTTATATCGACAACGCAAACTCCATCGCCGCCTTCATTTTCATTTCCCGGACGAAATTTTGCAACATAAGGAGAGTTTGCCAAATAATCTCTTACAGCTTGTTTAAGTACTCCTGTTCCGTGTCCGTGAATTATATAGACAGGTGTCAAATTAGCAAGACTGGCTTGATCAAGGTAATTTTCCACTTCATCCAGTGCTTCTTCCATTCTATATCCTCGAAGGTCGAGAGTTTGTGACATATTATATCTTTTTAATTCAAATTTGCTAAATGATGAAGTAGGAATTTTGACTTTTGACGGTTCTTTATAATTTTCATTTAAAACTGCCAATTCATCTTGTTTTACTTGCATTTTTACATTACCCATTTCAACTGTTAGTTTTTTCTTTTTATCCGGCAGAGAAACTATTGAAACTTTTTGGTTGAGATGTTTTAGCATTACATTGTCGCCGATTTGAACTTTAGTCCAATCAATTTCAAGATATTTTTCTTTATCGGAAACGGCGTCGACGTCATCACGAAATTTTTGCTCTAGTTTTGCTAATCTTGAGTATGCACGGCGGGCAATTTTTTCTGATTTTTCACGACGAAGTTCATCCAAAATTTCTTTAATTTCAGCCCTTGCACTCATAATTTCAGCATCAAATTTGTTTTTAATATTTTTTATTGTTTTCTTTTTATCTTTTTTAATTTGATTAAGATTTTCTTCGTATTCTTCTTTAATAGAGAGCGAAGTTTCTTTTAATTCTTGTGCTTTTTCCAAATTTTTAGAAAGTTTTTGCTGTGTTTCTTGCAATTTTTCAACCACGGCACTCGAAGGATCTTTTATTGTTAAAAGGGTTGTTTTGGCTTTTTCAACAATATCTCGATCAAGTCCAAGGTTTGCGGCAATAGAAATAGCATTACTTAAACCCGGTATACCGATCAAAAGTTTGTAGGTTGGTTGGAGTGTTTCGGTGTTAAATTCGACTGAAGCATTTTTGAAAAAACTGTTTGAATATTCAAGTGCTTTTAATTCGCCATAATGAGTTGTAACAACATTATTTACTCTTTTTTGAGATAATTTTTGCAAAATTCCCTGAGCTAGTAATGCACCTTCTGAAGGATCTGTTCCGGCACAAATTTCATCCAAAAGTACAAATGAATCTTCATCACTGTTTTTTAAAATTTCAATTATATTTGTTATATGAGACGAAAATGTTGAAAGATTTTCTTGTATACTTTGTGAATCCCCAATATCTGCAAAAACATGTTTAAATGGATACAACTTTGCGTAGGTACAAGGTAAAAATATCCCGGACTTTGCCATTAGGATGAATAGACCGATAGTTTTTAAGGTAACTGTTTTACCACCGGTGTTTGAACCGGTAATAATTACCGAATGATATTTTTCACCTCCGATTTCAAAATTATTCGCTACAACATTAATTCCTTTTGAAATTAAAAGTGGGTGTTTCATATTTTCAAAATAAACATATTTTTCCTCGATTATTTCCGGTTCCCGGGCTTGAAGTTTCACGGCGTATCTTGCTTTTGCAAAGTGGAAATCTATCTCGACCATAATTTTTTCACTTTTTACTATTTCGTTAATATGTTCTTTTATCAGGTTTGTTAGTCCCACAAGAATTTTTATACATTCTTGGTGAATTTTTGCTTTAATCTCCCTGATTTTATTATTTATCGGCACAATTTGGGCAGGTTCAATGTAGAAAGTTTTGGACGAAGCTGATACGTCGTGAACAATCCCCGGGACTTTTGTTTTGTTGGAAGCAATAACCTGAAAAACAATTCTATTTTCACGCTGAGTGTAAATATTATCTTGAAGATATTTGGAAAATTCAGGATTATTTAATAAACTATTGACACTGTCACGTAAATTTTGTTCAGTATCTTTTAAAGAAGAATAAAGGCTTTTTAACTCTGATGTCGCATTTTGTTTTATGTTTAAATTATCATCAAATGTTGAAAAAATTTTGTCTTCAAGATCTTTATTAGAAATTAAACATTGGACTTTTTCTTTTAAAATAAAAGTGTCTTCTGAATTTTCGGTAATAAATTTTTTTAAAAGTCTTGAAGAACGCATTGTTTTTGCAATATCGACAAGTTCTTGTTCTGTAAGATATGATAAGGCACTTGCCATTTGAATTTTTTGGGTATCAGCTATGAAATCTGTAGGGGTATCTTTTGCATAGTCAAGAATTTTTTTTGCTTCACGTGTAAATTCTATTTGTTGTTTAATTTTCGTTGAGTTATCTGATGGTAAAAGTTGTAGACATAGTTTTTGGCTCTGTTCAAATTTTGCATATTTGGAAAGTTCTTCTTTTATTTTATCAAATTCCAGTGAATTGTAAGTTTTAAACACGATATCCATAGTTTGAATTTTATCATGAAAATATATATAATGAGTTTATGCCGTCAAGCGTTTACATTCATATTCCATTCTGTAAATCAAAGTGTCATTATTGTTCGTTTGTATCTTTTGACAGGTTAGAATTAAAAGACAAATATTTGGAAGCGTTAGAAACAGAGATAAAATCCAATTATGATGGAGAAATTCTAAAAACATTGTATTTTGGTGGTGGAACTCCATCGTTACTAAAAGTTCGCGATTTTGAACGTTTAATAAAACATTTTAATTTGGATAATAATGCGGAAGTGACGGTTGAATGTAATCCTGATGATATAAACGAAGATTTTTTAGCAAACTTAAACTCTTTAGGCTTAAATCGTTTAAGTTTTGGATGTCAAACTTTTAATGATGATATTCTCAAAAAAATTAATCGTAGGCATAATTCAGCACAGATTTTCAAGACAGTAAAAATAGCTCAAAGTGTGGGATTTGATAATATAAGTCTTGATTTTATATATGGATTACCGGATCAAACTGAACAAATGTTTTATGATGATTTGAGGCGGGGGATTGATTTAGGTATCCAGCATATTTCTTTGTATGGCTTAACAATTGAGGATGGTTGCTATTTTGCATCACACAAACCACAAAATTTACCTGATGAGGATAAGCAAGCGGATATGTATCTTGGTGCAGTAGAATTTTTAACAAAATTTGGCTTTGAACATTATGAAATAAGTAATTTTTCTTTAGCAGGTTATAATTCACGCCATAACTTGAACTATTGGAATAACAATGAATATTACGGTTTTGGGGTAGCTGCTCACGGGTATAAAAACGGAGTTCGCTATAGTAATAAGGAAAACATTCAGGACTACATTAATAACCCGCTTGAACCGATACAATTTCATGTTGAAACTGAGCAGGAAAGATTGGAAGAAGAAATTTTTCTTGGCTTTCGCCGAATGAGTGGAATAGATATCGAATTTATTAACAAAAAATATGGTATAGATTTTGAGCAACGCTACAAAACAATCTTGAAGAAGTATGCAACTTTTCTAACGCGTACAAAACGTGGCTACACATTAACTTCGCGTGGTGTACTTGTGAGCAATACCATTTTGGCTGAATTTTTATCCTAAAACTCTTTCATATATTGTATTTATGTTTTTTAAAAAAGCTTGAGGGTTAAAAATCTGTTCAATTTCGTTCATATTTAAAAGATTCATAACTTCAGAGTCTTTTAAAAGATTTGCCTTGAAATCCCCGTGATTTTGGAATGCATCCAGAGCGTTTCTTTGAACTATGGTATACGCTTGTTCGCGTGTCAAACCTTTTGCAACAAGAGAAAGCAGAACCTTTTGTGAATAAACTATGCCGCCAAATTCATTTGTATGCTTAAGCATATTATCTTTATGAACTACAATATTTTCAGCAATATTATTAAAACGATTTAGCATGAAATCAACTAAAGTAAGGCTATCCGGGAAAATAATACGTTCAGCAGAAGAATGAGAAATATCTCTTTCGTGCCAGAGAGGTATATTTTCAAGAGCTGCAATAGAATTTGCACGTACAACACGGGCAAGCCCACAAAGATTCTCGCTCAATACAGGATTTTTTTTATGTGGCATAGCGGAAGATCCTTTTTGACCTTTTGCGAACCCTTCTTCTAACTCCAATACTTCGGTTCTTTGCAGATGTCGAATTTCTGTTGCTAATTGTTCGATTACACTGGCAATAAGTGCTAAAGATTGCATAAAATACGCGTGATAATCACGTGCAATAATTTGTGTAGAAATTTTTGCAGCACGTAAACCAAGGTTTTTACAAGTAATTTCTTCGATTTGCGGCGATATATTACTATAAGTCCCTACAGGACCTGAAATTTGACCCACACGTATTTGCTCTAATGCGTGAATGAAATTGTCACGTTGTCTTGTTAAAATATCTATCCAATTGCAAATTTTGACACCAAAAGTCATCACTTCTGCATGAATACCGTGTGAACGCCCTATACATAATGTATTTTTGTGATTGTTTGCAAGATTTTTAAGAGTGCAAATTACTTTATCGAAGTCTGTAATAATAATTTTTCCACTGTCCTGGATTTGCAGTGCAAAAGCTGTATCTATAACATCCGAACTTGTCATTCCTACGTGAACGTAACGTCCTAATTCCCCGAGATTTTCGTTTACACAGGTTAAAAATGCTATTACATCGTGTTTAACCTCTTGCTCAATTTGGTCTATACGTTCCACAGAAAATTTCGCATTTTTTCTAATTTCTTGAGCAGCATTCTTAGGAATGGTTCCTAATTGAGCGTATGCATCACATACGGCAAGTTCAACTTGCAAATAATAATCAAATTTGGATTCTAATGTCCAAATATCTGTCATTTCTTTTCTTGAATACCTGTCGATCATACAAAAATTGTAGCATAAAATCTGGTTTTTATAACTGAAAATTTAAAAGTTCGTGCAGATTCAAACCAAAAGCTTGTGCAATCTGATAAAGATTGGTATAGCGAATGTCTGTATTTCCACGTTCAATTTCACTTATAGCCCTTCTTGAAACCCCGGATTTTTCTTCCAAATCTTCTTGACTTATCCCTCTTTTTAGCCTTTCATAGCGTATTTTTTGCCCCAATTTCAGTAACCTGTCGTCTTTCATAGCTAAATCCTAAGGGATTGACAAAATCGTATAAATGATAAATAATGTTCATGAATACATTATATTGTTCAAAAATACTTAAAATAGAGAGGAATTAACATGAAAAGATCAACACACACAACCCCTGAGGTAAATGAAGTAAAAACAGCATTACTTCCCTCCCTAGCTAGACTCTGCCGAGCAAACAATCCGGTGAATGTTTCTGCGAGAGGTAAGATTGAGGTGGGTGCTAACCCCGTTAGGGGCAAGGCGGCATTTACACTCGCAGAGGTTCTGATTACCTTAGCAATTATCGGCGTAGTCGCAGCACTGACTTTGCCAACACTGATCGCAAAAGTGAACGAAAAAGTCGACGGCAATCAGAAAAAAGTCACCGAAGCCAAACTTATTCAAGGCTTGAATATGCTCGATTTGCATGGTGGAATCAACAATACT
>JAFUUC010000078.1 GCA_017471365.1 bacterium | reverse complement strand
TTCGCGTTCGACTTGCATGTATGAAGCACGCCGCCAGCGTTCGTCCTGAGCCAGGATCAAACTCTCCATTGTCAGAAAGTTATTGTCCTCACATCTTATAGATGCGTTCGACTCTTTATTAACGCCAACTTTACGTTAGCTCTCGTTTCGAAATCATTTTCTCTAGAATTTAACAAGTTTATTAGTTTCGTCTTTCCTCACTTAATTTCTTAAGTGTCAGCTATTCTGTTGTCAATGTACTCTATACATGATCCCCGACGACCCTTCGATAGCCCCACTTCAAGGACTCTGTCTACCGGAGTAAATGCCAACTTCTTTCGGCATTTTCTAATCTATCACTTAAATTTTTAATGTCAAGTGGTTTTTTAAATAAATTTTAAAAATCTTGCTATTTATATTTTCAAAACTTATCCGTGCCTAACGCACATTTTTTATTATAAAACTAAAAAAATAAAAATCAAGTAGTTTTCAGAAAAAAAATTAACAAATTTTAGCATTTAGCTAAAATGCAAGAAATACAAGGGTTTACGATAATACAAAATGCAAAAGTTCATAAACTTCCATATCAAATGCTTTTGCAATTTTCTCTAAAGTAGTGCATTTCACGTCATGCCGACCACACTCAATATAACTTATTGATCGAAAATTTAAATCAGCTAATTCAGCAAGTTGCTCCTGACTCATTTTTCTTTTCGTTCGTTCATAACGAATTTTTTGTCCCAATTTCAATAAAATATCCGTTTCCATACGAAAAATTCTAAGTATTGACAAAATTTAATCTAAGATTTATAGTATCAATATTCTGTATATATACAGAAATTAGATATTACAACTAGAAGGAGAAAAAAATGGAAAAATTAAAGTACAACATCAAAAAAGCAAATAAAACAAACATGCCACCACTAGCCTCTAAAGCAGGATTTACTTTGGCAGAAGGTGCTACGCACACAAACATGCCACCACTGAAAAAACTTCCCTCCCTAGCTAGGGAGGGATTAAGGGTGGGTCTGTTCCCCGCAAGGGGCAAGGCGGCATTTACACTCGTAGAAGTATTAATCACCCTTGCAATTATCGGCGTAGTCGCAGCATTAACTCTGCCAACACTGATCGCAAAGGTGAACGAAAAAGTCGACGGCAACCAGAAAAAAGTCACCGAAGCCAAACTTATTCAAGGCTTAAACATGCTAGACTTACATGGTGGGATCAACAATACCTACAGTAGTACAGCAGAATTTGCAGAAGAATTATCTAAATACATGAAGATTACAAAGATCTGCGACGGAACAAATTCAGCATTTAGTGAATGTATTTCGTATAGTGAAATAACATACAACAACGGAACAGAAGACAAAACTGTTGAAATTACTAAATTAAACACAGCAGATTCATTAGGACTGGGAACAGTAACTGATGAACAAGAATTTATGGCTCCTGTTGCAATGGTACTAGCAGACGGAACACCAATGTTTCTTACTTATAATAAGAAATGTATTTCAGATCCTGATAGCATAAAAGCCGATAATAAGAAAATACACTCATGTGTAGACGGATTGTATGACTTAAATGGTAGCCGCATGCCAAATAAAATAGGTAAGGATTTGACTGCTATGAACAAAGCTTCAATTAATATTGCAGAAGGTCCTGCGGTATTAGCAACAATAGCAGGTTACGATATTATTAAACAAACAGACGGACTAACACTTACTCCGGCAATGGATTGTTCAACTTACTTAGGAAATTCTAAGTATCCGGAAATTACTCACTGCCCATACTCAGGAGAAAGAGACCGTTGGGTAGGAGCGTTGGTGACGTGTAAGGAAATGGGTGGACACTTACCTACCATGACAGAACTGGCAAACATAGCTAAAGTTATCTACCCAAGCCAAGCAGGCAGCATAAGTGCATACTCAGGACAAACAGATGCAATCTGGGATAAAACAGAGTTAGCAAAACTGGGCATTGACCAAGCAAAATTACCGTATTATGCTAAGCGTGTCATTTTATTGTCGTTAGAGGAAGTCTCGAATACTAGCGATGCCGCTCATTACCGCTACTTCGGCCGTAATTACACGATGGGTTCTTGGGACGTCACCCGCGATAACGATACGATTGTGTTCATCTGCCTAGCGGATAATTAATTAAACATATCATAACGAAAAAAGAACCCTCACGGGTTCTTTTTTATTGTGTGTTTATTTAAGGTTGCCTTAAACTAATTCTTTTACTTCAGCAGCAAATGTCTTGGCATCTAATTTAATACCAGGTCCCATTGTTGTTGAAAGGTAAACTGATTTAACATAAGTTCCTTTAGCTGAAGACGGTTTTGCTTTAAGAATTGCATCTGCCAAAGTCGCATAGTTCTTAACCAAATCTTCTTCTGAGAATTGAACCTTACCAATAGGGCAGTGAATCATGCCCTGTTTATCAGCTCTGTATTCAACTTTACCTGCTTTAGCATCTTTAACAGCTTTAGCAACATCCATTGTAACCGTACCAGTTTTAGGGTTTGGCATCAAACCTTTAGGACCCAATACACGCCCCAATTTACCCAACATACCCATACAGTCAGGGGTTGCAATCAATGTATCAAATTCAAACCAGCCACCTGAAATCTTGTCAATAATTTCTTCAGCTCCGGCAAAATCAGCTCCGGCTTCTGTTGCTTCTGTCGCTTTCGCACCTTTTGCAATAACACAAACCCTTACTTCTTTACCCAAACCTGCCGGCAAAACTACCGTAGATCTGATTTGCTGGTCTGCTTGACGAACATCAATGCCTAATCTCATATGGCATTCAACTGTTTCGTTAAACTTTGAAACTTCTTTTGAAATTTCTTGCAATTTTTTAATCGCATCAACTGCTGTAGCCGGTTGTACAAAACCTTCCAAGAGTTCGCGAGTTTTTTGTTGTTTTTTTGTTAATTTTGACATTTTAATTTTTCCTTTCATGGTATTAGCGGACTTAACATCAAGTGATTCCCTCACCCGAATTTCTAAATTTGCAATGCTCATTAAGAAATTCTACCCTCTCCCGCCCAAAACACCGCGGGCGAGGGGACATTTACGGTCCTTCCATTTTGTACTATTCTTTCACTGTTACGCCCATCGCTCTGCAAGATCCTGCAATCATCTTTACCGCAGCATCAAGAGTTGTTGCGTTTAAATCGTCCATTTTAATCTTAGCAATTTCTTCTAACTGAGCTCTTGTAATTTCACCAACTTTATCTTTATTAGGAGCTGAAGAACCCTTTGGAAGATTTAATGCTTTTTTAATCAACACAGGAGCCGGAGGTGATTTGATAATAAATGAGAAACTTCTGTCTTCATAAACATCAATTACAACCGGAATAATGTACCCTGCTTTGTCTTGAGTTTTAGCATTGAATTGCTTACAAAAATCCATGATGTTCACACCATGTTGACCCAAAGCCGGACCAACCGGAGGTGACGGATTTGCTTTTCCTGCTTCGATTTGAAGCTTAATTTTTCCTACTACTTTTTTTGCCATTTTTTTCTCCTTTTGTGGTAATAACGGGGGCGTCCCTTCCACGCTTTATATTGTACTTTACTTTATAATTTGTTTATTTGATTATATTCCAATTCAACAGGCGTTTCACGACCAAAAATTGAAACATTTGCACGAAGTTTTGATTTATCCGGATAAACCTCGATAATATCCGCATCAAAGTCCGCAAACGGACCAGATATAATTCTAATTTTATCACCAACTTTAACATCAAGTTCAACTTTTTCAACCTGAGATGATGTACGGTGAAGAATCCTTTTGATTTCACTTTCACGAACCGGAATAGGTTTTTTCACTGAACCTACAAATTTTGAAACACCGGTTGTATGTCTTACAACATACCAGCTATCTTCATCCATAATCATTTCAACTAGAACATAACCAGGGAAGATCTTTTCTTCTCTTTCCTGTTTTTTACCGGATTTCATTTGAACAACAGTCTTTTGAGGAACTTCAACCCTAAAAATTTTATCTGCCATATTCATATATTCGATACGCTTTTCAAGGTTAACCTTAACCTTGTTTTCATATCCTGAATAAGTATGAACTATGTACCATCTTTTGCGGTTTTTCTTTACATCTTTAGCTTCCTGCTCCTGAGCTTCGAGAGCTTTTTCAGCTGCAATGTCCTCATTAAGTTGTTCTTCCATTGTTTTTTCTCTTTTAGTCATAAGCCACCTTTTCCTATGCCAGATTTAACAAGTGTTTTATAAAATCAAGCGTGCCTTTGAATACGATATCAATAAAATAAATAGCAACAGTGAAAACAAAAACTATTACTATAACCGAAATTGTTTCGACCGTAACTTGACGTCTATCAGGCCAACTAACACGACTCCATTCGGCTTTAACGCCTTTGAAATAAGATTTTATAGATTCCACAATTGTGTTATTCATCTTTGTTTTCCTTTACCTTTATAAATCGCGCCCTGAAGGACTCGAACCCTCGACATCCGGTTTTGGAGACCGACGTTCTACCAACTGAACTAAGGACGCAAGCGAGAGTGCAAAACCTCTTTAAATAAAGAGAATCTCCACGTTTTACACTCCCAAAACTTATTTTGTTTCCTTATGTACAGTTGTTTTTTTACATTTAGGACAATATTTGTTAAGTTCTAATCTTTCTTTAATATTTTTTTTGTTTTTTGTAGTTGTGTAGTTTCTTTCCTTGCATTCTTCACAAGCCATTACTACCATTCTGTCGTTTTTTCCTTTGATACCCATTGTTTATTTCCTTTTTGTTTATTATTTACTGACCATTTAAAAAAGAATGTGTTCTTTCACATTCTTTTAAATTCGGCTTATGATTAAATTCTATATCAAACAAAATAAATTGCAAACAAATTGTTAACAAATACTACAAAAATGTCAAAAACCTTTTGTTGCAAAGGATTTATCTTCTCACAGGCGTTTGAACATTTGCCCCGGTAGGGTAACGTCCAACAGAATCTGAACGAAGTCTTTCCATATAAATTTGACCATTTTTTACAACTTCTTGAAGCTGGGTCAGATTATTTTCAAGACTTGTCAAAACTTGTTGAGCATAAAGCTCAGCACCTTCTCTAATTTTCACCGCTTCTTCCGTTGCTTGAAGTCGGATATTTTCAGCTTCTTGGCGAGCAGCATGCTTCATGTTTTCGCACTCAGCGATAACTTCATTTTTAATTCTTGTTCCTTCACGTTCAATCGCTTTAATACGATCGGACTCAGAAAGCATTCTGTCAGCTTCGTTTTGAGCATCTTGAATAATTTTTGCTGCCTTCTGTTGAGCTTCGTTTTGAAGTTCTTCTTTACGTTTTAAAAATACTCTTGCTTCCTGAACTTCTACCGGCAAAGCTGCATAAATTCTGTCTATTAATGTTTCTATTTCTTTTTTGTTTACTACGGAGTACTTCAAAATATTATAGCCTTCATCGAGAGCTATATCAAGCATCTTTAGTAAATCATATACTCCATTTTGCGGCATGACTTTATCCCTTTTATCCCTTTTTCAACATTTTATAGTAACATTTTACATAAGCAAATTTTAATTGTCAAATATATGTTAACATGTTTTACAGCTTGTTATTTTTCTGAACTTCGTCTATTTCATCCGGCATATTTTCATAAATTCTGTCCAGAAGATTTTCGATTTCTTTTGTTTTAATTACCACACTTTGCATAAATTGATAACCATCTTCTAATGCAATCTCGAACATCTTTAAAAGATCATAAACATTTGTTTTTTCTTTTACTTTTTTTCGGATTTCGTAATTGTGTTCACGCAGATAAATTCTCGCATTCAGCACATCTTCCGGCAAAGAGGCGTAGATCTCATCTATAAGTTTTTCAACTCCCCGTTTATTTATCGCCTTATACCCCCTAAAAATAGGTAAATCATGAGTTTCATTTATCAATTTTTCTATATCACGTAAGCATTCCAGCGACTTAAATAACATTTTTAAAATCCTTTCCCGTAAGAAATTCAAAAACCGGATCCGGCACAAACTTTGAAATATCACCACCGTTATTAAGAATTTCTTTTATGTTACTTGAAGATATAAAATTAAATTCGGGCTTGGTTGTCAAGAATACGGTTTTTATTTCGTCGCATAAAGCACTGTTTGTTTGAGAAAGCTGCATTTCATACTCAAAATCAGAAACCGCACGCAAACCTCGAATAAGAACATTTGCACCAATTTTTTTTGCATACTCAATCGTCAAACCTTCAAACGAATCAACCTCGACATTTTGTATCGCACTTACGGACTTTTTTATTAACTCTACACGTTTTTCTACAGACAAAAAGCCCTTTTTTGCCCCGTTATGTGCAACAGCAATAATAACTTTGTCAAAAATTCCCGCTGCATTTTTTAAAATATCAAGATGTCCGTTTGTTATAGGGTCAAAACTCCCCGGATAAATCGCAATTTTCATAAATTTACTATACCACAAATGCACGTTAAGTTTTGTAACAAGATTTTGCCGGTTAAGCAATTTTGGATATAAAAAATACTTTACTAATATATACAGATTATATAAACATTGAGTTTATATAATTTTAATACCTTCTACTTTCTACCTACTAACCTTTTACACGAGGAATTGAAAAAAGATTCCGAACCATTCATTTTTTGAATGGTTTTTTATTATGCATAATTTTCTATTGCATTAATCAGGCTGTAATATAGGTTGAGATTTCTGGCACTGGACGAATGGATTTTGCGGTGAATTTCGTCTTCCAGATTTCGATTTTGGGTAAGGTGTTCGTAGTCAAACAGATCTTTTATTTGGCAATTGAAAGTATCAGCAAGTTTTTTAAGGGTTTTTAGGGAAGGGAAGCAATTTCCGCCTTCGATATAGGCAATTTGACGCTGGTCGACATTTATTTTTTCACCCAAGGCAAACTGCGTAAGATTCATCTTTTTTCTAAGCTGTCTAATACGCAGACCGAGAAGTTTTTTTATCATTTGTTCGTCCATACTTCACCTTTTTACTAATTATAGACATATAAAATACGAAAAAAAATGAAATATGCACTTGTATTAATATAGATAATATGATATAATTAATAGTATAATTGTGCAAAATACAATTAGGGAATTCATTAAGAATATGAGGATTAGAAAGATGAAAAACAAATCAAACACAGCGAAATCTTCCTCCCTTCGAGGGAGAAAAGTTAATTCCCCTCGTCCACAGCGTTTTTTGGTGGGAGAGGGAAGAATTTCAATGCGAAAACTGAGCATTAGAAATTCGGGTGAGGGTACTACGCACAGGGATAAATCATACACGCCACCAATGAAAAAACTTCCCTCCCTAGCTAGGGAGGGAATGAGGGTGGGTCTGTTCCCCGCAAGGGGCAAGGCAGCCTTCACACTCGCCGAAGTCCTAATCACCCTAGCAATTATCGGCGTAGTCGCAGCATTAACTCTGCCAACACTGATCGCAAAAGTGAACGAAAAAGTTGACGGCAACCAGAAAAAAGTCACCGAAGCAAAACTTATTCAAGGCTTGAATATGCTCGATTTGCATGGTGGAATCAACAATACCTACAGTAGTACCGCTGAATTTGCAGAAGAATTAAGCAAATACATGAAGATCACAAAGATCTGCGACGGTACTAATTCAGCATTCACAGAATGTATACCGTACAATGAGATCAAATATGTTGCTGACGATGAAGAAAAAACAGTAGATGTTGTGGATTTAAATAC
>JAFUUC010000077.1 GCA_017471365.1 bacterium | reverse complement strand
TTAAAAATGGCGTCTATTTGTGACTCAGAGCATTTAAGGGATTGTATACCCTACGAGAGTATAAAATATGAAAAGAAAGATGGTAGTGAAGCGAGCGTATCAGTTTCGGATTTAAAGACAGCAAAGAAGTTAAACCTAGAAGGCGGCTTTGAGGATGTAGCGGCATTTGTTTTGGCAGATGGGACACCTGTATTGATTTCTTACGACAAAACTTGTGAGGTTGATACAGAGGAGCTTGATAAAACAATAAGTAGTTGCGTAGCCGGCTTATATGACATAAACGGCAGTAGAAAACCAAATAAATTTTTGAATAAAACAGAAACAGTTAATGGAAAAACAATATCATACTCTGCTGATCTTAAAACATTTAATGGTGCAGGCATAGATAGTAGCACCTGTTTGGGGAAAGTAGGTAGTTTATGTATAACAAAATCAGTAGCCTTTCCAAAAGATGTTTGGCAAGATTATTTTGATGAAATGCCAAAATGTCGCCACTCCTCCGGACAGCAATACAATAACTATTTTTTAATTGCACAAAAGTACTGTGAAGGAAAGGGAAAATTGCCAAGTGCTTCTGATCTGGCAAAGATTGCTACTGCATTATATGGAGAAACAATTGGTGATGAAGAAACTATCTATAGAGATAGTACGGTTCGTGCAATAAGCATATCATCTGAAAATAAAAATGCAGTTTATTCAGCGTTAGGAATAGAAGCAAATCCGACTAACAGTGGTTTTGGTTTATGGTCTGACAGAGAAACTCCCGATCATGATGGAGCATATTTAAGAGCTTTTTACAATGATTACACAATCTACATTGGTAATGTTTGTGGAGCCGAATTTATGCGAGCTGTTTGTTTAGAAGAGTAAGTTTTAAATGATATAACTGTTTATTTTATAAGGTGTATCGTTTGATACACCTTATTTCTGCTTCTCATTTAACAACTTGTGATAAAGCATTTATTACATCAGGATCCCATTTTTTGCCTGATTCTTCTTCCATAATTGAGAGTGTTTTATCTTTATCCATTGCAGGTCGATATGGTCGATCTGAAGTCATTGCACAATATGCATCGCTTACAGCAATTATTCTTGATCCAAGTGGAATTGATTGCCCTTTCAAACCTTCAGGGGTTCCTGAACCGTCTGTGCGTTCTGTTTGATAAGTTATATAAGGAACGACTTCTGAAAGGAAGTTTATATTCATTAAAAGGTTTACGCCAACATTTGTGTGGTTTTTGATTTTATTAAGTTCTTCGGGAGAAAGTTTGCCGTTCGTTGCGAAAATCTTCTCAGGAAGAGTAATTTTACCGATATTTTGTAATAGTGCTGCGTAATAAATTAGGTCCGTTGTTTTTTCGTTCAAGCCTAATTTTGAACAAATGCTACGTGCGAGTCTGGCACTGTTTCTTGAATGTGATACTTTATATTGTCCTTTACGGTCTACCGCATTTGCAAGGTTTTCAACAAAATTTTGTTGATAATCACATAAATCTCCGATTAATGCTGTTAAATCTCCGCGATATTCTTTTAATTCAAATTCTTGAGAATCGGTGTCTTCGATGGATTTTTTTACTCTATCAATAACTTTTTGTAAGGTTATAGTGGTACCAAGAAGATTTGCAATGCTGATAACAAGCTCTGTAAAATCATCTTCCAGTGTGTTTATAAGCGTTATTTCAATTGTTCCGACCGGTATAGCAGAATTACGCATTGGAATACATATAAAATTGTCCTTTTCTAGTACTTCTTTTTCTGTAATTTCTTCAGTGCTGAATTTGCTGGAATCTTTATTTTCGTCGCTCGAGCCGGCGAGTGACAATTCATTATTTTTTATAAAATATATTCTGCAATTTTTTGCTTCAACCATTTGAACAATAGATTTTGCAACAGAATTGTAGATTGCTTGTTCTTCATTTTTGCTAAAATTCAATACGCATAACGTATTTTTTGAAGAATAAATGTCTACAAGTTCTTTCAACTGGTTAATAAGGCGTTCTTTTTTGCTCGATTTTATACTAATTTTTTTTGCGAGATCATCGGAAATAAGATTCTCCGTAAGAAAATCCCCAAGGTTTAGTGCAAACATTTCTTCTATAGGATCAGTGTCCACAAGATACTCTGATTGACCAAAAAGAGAGACACCTGCTTGCTTTTTATCTTTTTTATCCATAATTTTTCCTTCTTCGAGTATATAAACCTTCTGTTTACACATTCGGCAGAAATTTAAAAAACTTTAATAATGAGATAAAAATCATTCAAATGGAGGAGGAATTTAATAACCTACAGACCAGTTAAAATCTTCTTTTGTAGAAATTTTTTCTGTTGTAGCCGGGGTAGCGGAAGAAGTTAAAGCAGTAACTTCTATTACTCTATCAGCCTTTTGTAACAAGTTAAATTTACCAATTCTACTATCAACATTGTTGAAAGATCTATATCTGTCAAGTTCAGATTGCAAATCTTGATTTTCGGTGTTTATTCTTACAATTTCGTTGTCAAGGTTGTTTAATTTTGCTTCGTAAATCATTGCAATATAATAGCTGACAAAAGTAACCAAAATAGTTACCATAAGACAACCGCAAAGCGATTTGTTGATCTTTCTGGTAAGCATTTCTCGAACAGTCATAGGTTTTGCTTGATAAAATGACCCTTCTATGAGCTGACCGGCAGATGTATCTTCATTTTGCCTAATAGGATTTTGAACGTATTTGCTATATAGCTCTTGTTCTCTTTCGATTACTCTAGTTGTGTTCAAACTCATTACCCTGCTATAAACTCTACTTTCTTATACACCTTGCAACCCTAAGTTTTGCACTCCTTGACGGTGGATTTTCCCGAATCTCCTGTTCTGATGCTATTATCGGTTTTTTGTTAATCAATTCCAAAATAGGAGGCGGACAATGACATATCATTTGGGTCTTATCGCAATGACATTTTGTACTATTGTACTTAAATATCTGTTTTACGATGCGGTCTTCAAGAGAATGAAAACTTAACACACTAATTATAGCACCAAAATCTAATAAATCCAATACATCATTCAATGTGTTTTTAACATTTTTTAACTCTTGGTTAACTTCAATTCTAATTGCCTGAAATACTCTAGTAGCAGGGTGAACACGTGATTTTATATTAGGAGTGCAGTCAATAATAAGGTCAGATAATTCTGTTGTTGTGTTAATTTTTTTTAACTTACGAGTTTCAATAATTTTTTTTGCAATCCTTTTAGAAAATCTTTCTTCTCCGTATTCTGAAAAAATTTTAACTAAATCATCTTCGCTGTAATTATTTACAACATCGTATGCCGTAAAATCTGCATCTTTATCAAATCTCATATCAAGAGGAGCTTCTTTAGTAAAAGAAAATCCTCGTTCTTGTTTTGTTAATTGATTGTACGAGGCTCCAAGATCAAAAAGTACTCCACCTGTGATTTTTGGAATATTTAGTTTTTTAAGTACTTGTTTAATATTTGTGTATGAATTTTTTACTATGGTTAAATTTTTGTAATTTGCCAGACGTTTTGAAGAAGCTTCAATAGCATCTTCATCTACATCAAAAGATATTAATTTACCGTCTGGAGAAATTCTTTGCAAAATCAGCTCACTGTGTCCCCCGCCGCCAAGTGTGCAATCAACGTAAATAAATCCATTTTTACATTCCAACGCATCAACAGCTTCATTTTTCATTACAGTGTAGTGGTTGTATTCACTCATATGCCGATTTTATCACAAAACAAAACGGAGATACACTAAGTATCTCCGTCAAACTTGTTTATTTAATTGTTCTACATTATAAAACCGGATAGACCTTGATTGTCGAAAATTTCAATGAATTTTTCCATAGTAAAATCCATTTCATTTCCGTTCTCATCTACAAATTTGATCACTTCTGTCGAATCTTTCTGTGGGGGATTTTTGGAAATAATAAGGTAAGTATTACTTCCTGATTTTGAATTTTGTGTACTTTGTAACATCTCCGAATCGCTGAACTTAAAATTAATCATCGCAAACCTCTTTTCATCTTGAGTTTCACTACCTGTTATATCGGTGTTTTTAATGATTTTCTTTAAGTTTTCCATAGAAAGATTTACAAAAGTTTACAAATTAATTACCCGATATACAAATGAACTGGATATTAGATTCAACTCGATGGCGGTTACTCATACCGCCCGTCCTATCACTTTTGAATGGGCGATCGCGAAAGCAATTGGGAGAACTCGGATTCTCCTCTGATGACCATAGGCAAAATTCCGAAACAGAAGAAGGGTCTATACCCAGTTTTGCTACTTCTGTTGTATCCCAACTGCCATAGCTAGTTCCTGAATATTGGGCTATTGCAGCACCCATTGCTGCTATGTTCGGATAAATTACCTTAGCGATGTTCGCAAGTTCTGTCATGGTAGGTAGGTGACCACCCATGTCTCTACATGTCACTACCGCCCCTGCCCAGTAATCGGTGAGTCCAAAGCAATGAGTTATTTCAGGATACTTTGGATCGCCCAGATACTTAGAACAATCCATTGCCGGTGGTGCTGTTAGTCCGTCTGTTTGTTTAATAATATCGTAACCTGCTATTGTAGCTAAGACAGCAGGTGTTTCCGAAATATTGATTGAAGCTTTGTTCATAGCCGTCAAATCTTTTCCCACTCTATTTGGCATGCGGCTGCCATTTAAATCATACAATCCGTCTACACAACTATGAATTTTCTTGTTGTCCGCTTTTATACTATCAGGATCTGAAATACATTTTTTATTATAAGTAAGAAACATTGGTATACCGTCAGCTAGTACTATTGCAACAGGTGCCATAAATTCTTCTTGATCAGTTACTGTTCCCAGTCCTAGTGCGTCCGCTGTGTTCAATTTAGTAATTTCAACAGTTTTATCTTCCGTTCCGTTGTTGTATGTTATTTCACTATACGGAATACATTCACTAAATGCTGTATTTGTACCGTCGCAGATCTTTGTAATCTTCATGTACTTGCTTAATTCTTCTACAAATTCAGCGGTACTACTGTAGGTATTGTTGAATGTCAATATAGTAGAATATGACTGTATGTACCAGGATAAGGATTTGTTGATTCAATTAGGTAGAAATATAAAAGCAGAGCGTGTGAGACGTGGATATACTCAGGAGGTTTTTGCCGAGAAAATAGGCTTTACAAGGGAATATATTAGCCGCATTGAGCGGGGGCAAGAAAATATGTCAATTTTAAAGATAAATAATCTTGCTAATGTTCTGGAAGTTGAAATAAATAATATTCTAAAATTCTAAAAAAGACCTGCGAAAGTTAATTCGAGGTCTTTTTTAGATAAGTTTATTAAACTATTTTACACTGTTGCTTTAATGGCTTTGTTAGCTCTATACAAGCTAGTTTCTTTGCCAAGAATAACAAGTATTCCCACCATATCGGCTCCACAAGTTCTTCCGGTTACAGCTGCTCTGACAGCCCACATTGTAACTTTAGGTTTAATCCCTGCGGATTCTTTCCAATATGCTCTAAATTCTGCAAGTTTTTCGTGAAGATTATCTTCTGTCCAATCCCAATTCTGTGCTTTTTCAACAAAATCTTTCAAAACGTCTTGAGCTGTTTGGGTGTCAAGTGTTTTTTCTTGTGCTTCCGGATCAATTTCGACGTCTTTACCGAAGAAATATGGTACAGCATCGGTAATATCTGAAAGTAAGGTCAATGGTTCTCTGGTAATCTCTACCATTTTTGTATATTGTTCATCAGTCAATTCATCAAGCGGATACTGTGTCAAATATGGTTTTAACTTTTCTTTCAATTCTTCAATAGGAAGCATTTTGATATAGTGGCTGTTCATCCATTTCAATTTGTCATATTCAAAAATTGAATTTGACGATGAAATTTCATTAATCCTAAAATCTTTAGCAATTTCATCAACCGGTTTAATTTCTTCTCCGTCAGAAGGTGACCAGCCCAAAAGTGCTACAAAATTTATCAAGGCTTCTGTCAAATAACCTTCTTTAACAAAGTCTGAAACGGCTGTTGCACCGTGACGTTTAGATAATTTGCTTCTATCCGGAGCCAAAATCATACCTAAATGTCCAAACTTCGGAACTTCCAAACCTAACGCTTCGAAAATTAAAATTTGTTTGTATGTATTAGAAATATGGTCTTCACCGCGAATTACGTGTGAAATTTTCATCAAAGCATCATCAATTACAACCGCAAAATTGTAAGTAGGAGCTCCGTTTGATTTTTGGATTACAAAATCTCCGATCAGGTTTGTATCCATATGAAGTTTACCTTTTACGAGGTCTTCAAATTCTAAAATAGAACTGTCGTGGAAAGCCTTTTGAGCTTTTGCTATGTTAAATCTGATTGCCGGTTTTCTACCTTCAGCTCTAAGTTTAGCTTTTTCTTCGTTTGTAAGATTTTCGCATTTTTTTGAATAAACATAAGCCCTTTTAGCTTCTGTTGCTTCTTTTTTCTCTTGTTCAAGTTCTTCCGGAGTACAGAAACATTCATATGCAAATCCGGAATCTAAAAGCTGTTGAACGTATTTTGGATAAATATCAAAACGTTCTGATTGTGTATAAGGACCATAAGGTCCGCCGACATCAGGACCTTCATCCCAATTCAGACCTAATGCCTTCAAGCTGTCAAAAATATTATCAATATATTCTTGAGATGTTCTTTCAGCATCGGTATCTTCTATTCTCAAAATAAATTTTCCGTTATTTTTTTTAGCGAATAAATAATTAAATAAAGCTGTCCTAGCGGTTCCAACGTGTAAATTCCCGCTTGGTGACGGTGCAATTCTTACTCTTACTTCTGACATTTTAGCCTTCTTTCTTTTATAAGTGTTGGGGTAAAAACCCAACTTACATTCGATATATTTCGGTACAAAAATGCTAGCACGGGCATGAATGTTTTTCAAGGTTTTAAAAAATTTTGTAAGGATTTAAAATGTTTTTAGGATCAAAAAGTTTTTTAATTTGACGCATATAATCCAATGCTCCGCCTTCTACAACCTGAGCAATATAAGGACGTTTCTCAAGCCCAATTCCGTGTTCTCCGGAAATTGTTCCACCAAGATTTATTGCAAGTCTGTAAATTTCTGATTTTGCAAGTTTATATTCTTTGTATTCTTTTTTATCATTAAAATCAATCGGAATTTGTGGATGTACACTGCCGTCTCCAACATGTCCAACAAGACAGGTTATTAAATTATGGTGCTTGCAGATATTTTGAATTCCCTCAACAAGTTTAGATAAATTATTCCTTGGCACGATTATATCATCGGTTGTAACATTTGGTTTTAATCTTGCACAAGCTGCCATAGAAGATCTTCTTGCAGTCCAAATATGTTCGGCTTCATCCTTATTCGTTGAGTATTGAATATTTGTCGCCAAACTCTCACGTAATATCGCACAAATTTCTTCTCTTTGCTTATTTACAGATAGTTCTTCTCCGTCGACTTCAATAATTAATGCAGCTTTTTTATCCGTCAAAAGTCCGGTTGGATAAAATTGTTCAACTGTTGAAAGAGCATTTTTGTCCATAAAATCAATTGTAGAAGGAAATAATTTTTTGCTAATAATTTTATCCACAGAAGAAATAGAACTTTCTATCTCGTCAAAATATGCCATTATAACCTGATTTGATTGGGGTTTTGGTATTAATTTTAAAGTAGCTTCAACAACTATACCAAGAGTTCCTTCTGAGCCTATAAATAAACTTCCAAGATTGTATCCTGTTGCATTTTTAATGGTGTTAGACCCTGTTCTTATAAGTTTACCGTCTGATGTGACAACTAGCATATCGAGGATATAATCTTTTGTGGCTCCATATTTAAAACATCTTGCTCCAGCAGAATTTAACGCGATACTGCCTCCAATTGTAGAGACTTTTAAATTTGATGGATCTGGTGGATAAAATAGACCCAATTTTTCCACTTCTTTTTGCAAATCACCTAGTACGACTCCAGGTTGAACTCGTGCTGTCATATTCTGGGTATTTATTTCCAAGATTTTGTTCATCTTAGAAAAATTTAAAATTATTCCGCCATGAACAGGTACACATGCACCTACGGTGTTTGTTCCGGCTCCTCGACAAATTAACGGAGTAGAAGTCTGGTTAGCTATTTTCACAGCATTTTGTACATCTTCTATTGATCGCACAAAAACAATTGCATCTGAAAGATTCTCTTTTATATCAGAATTTAGGGCATCCACCGAATATGCATACCTTTCCTCTATACTCGAAAGTACGTTTTTACTGGTAAATGTTTTATTCAATTTTTTTTTCAAATTATCAGTCAACATAAGATGCTAATTTTTCTATATTTGAGCTTAATTTAGCAAGCTGTTTATCAATTTTATCAACTTTTCGCATAAGTCCGCTGCTGTCAATATCTTCTACTACAGAAAGAATTTTGTCCAGATTTGCTTCAAGTCTGTCAATTCTTTCTTCTTGCTGTTCAAATCTTGCTTCCAGATTTTCTATTTTTGAAATTTGTTTTTCAACATAATTCAAGTGTTCTTGTTGTTCGTCAAATTTTTCATCTATAGATGAAAGAATTTCTCCGTGTTCAGGAAGTTCGTCTTTTAATTCTTCGATAGTATTTTTTATGTTAATAATTTCATCGGAGTTTGTCGAAATTCTATTCATGCTTTCACTTGCAGAATCGATCCATTCTCCCATATAAATCAGTGCTTGACGCATAACTTTATCGGAATCATTAGATTTTTCAAGCAACTGCGTTACATTATCAACTTTATAAGCAATATCATTATTCAACGTTGAAAATGAAGCATCTGAAGATAAAAGTAACTGTTTTGTTTGTTCTTTTAAGTTCGTGATATCTGTTTTGAGGTCTTGAATTTCATCTTGAGTAAGTGCATCAACGGAATAAGTAATTCTGTTCAGTGTATCAGTGATGTTTGTCAATTCATCTGACTGACTTTCAATGGCATTGTTTTGAAGTTCATTTAATGCAAGTCTTAATTTCGCAAGATCAGTTTCAATATCTTGCATTGAATAGGTGTATTCTTCAGAATTGTCAGCAGCAGCAATCTGTTTAATTTGTCTTGTTACTTCTTCCAATTCTTTTGCGATTTTGTCTGTTTTTTCTTCAACAAAATCTTTGATGTCTTCTGTTTCTTCTACAAAAGATACTTGATTGAATATCGTTACAACAGCATCCATGATAGACTCTTTCATATCCTTAAGAGTCTTTTGAATTTCACCTGGATTGTTAACTTCTGAAGCAAGTTCTGTTAAGCATTTTTTAAATGTGTCTAATTTTGCATTTGGTTCAAGCTTGTCGATATAATCTTTTTGCTCAAGGATTAAATTTTTAATATCTTCTAAATTCTCATCTTGTCCGGATTCCGCTATTATATCTATTTTGTGATTCAGAGTTTCCAGCATTGAAGTAATTTGCATATCAGAATCAGAAAGATCTGCAATTTGTTCGGAATTATCACTTTGTGCAATAATATCAATTTTTTTATTCAATGTTTCCAACATTGAAGTGATCTGCATATCAGAATCAGAGAGACTTTCAATTTGTTCAGAATTATCACTTTGTGAAATGATATCAATTTTTTTATTCAATGTTTCTAACATTGAAGTGATCTGCATATCAGAATCAGAGAGACTTTCAATTTGTTCAGAACTGTCGCTTTGTGCAATAATATCAATTTTTTTATTCAATGTTTCTAACATTGAAATGATTTGGCTATTATCAATTTCGATAGTACTATTTTGCGATAACGTATCTATTTTTTCATGCAAAGAATCTGCCAGTTCTTCGATTTCTCCGTAGTTATCATTTGCAGCAAGTATATCTACTTTAGAGTTCAATACATCTAATAGGCGTTTAACTTCAGTGTTATCAGTCTTTTCCGGGTCACTTGAAACTACAAGTATGTCAACTTTTTGATTAATATCCTCGATAAGAGAACGTATATCTTCATCTATTAAGTAGGATTTAATTTCTGCAAGCCATTCTTTAGGCGGATTTACTAAGCCTTGTCCTGATTTGTCAGCTAAAATTTTAAGTCTCTTTATGTCTTTGCTTAAAAGATCGAAAGCTTTAACAAAATCGAAATTATTTTCACCTACAATGGATTTTGATTGATCTTCATTTTTGAGTACTTTTAGATCATCAATTTTATCATTTATGCTGTTTAAAATATTTTCAATATCAGCATTTTGTCCGGACAATTCATCAATTTGATCAGCAAATTTATTGAAATCACTCTTAATGCTATCTGAAATTTTTTGGAAGTATTCACTATTTTCTTCTACAATTTCCGGCTCATCAGAATCATCAAGATCTTGAATATCCAAGTCTTCTATTCTTGAAGTGAAAATTTCTTTCAAATTTTCAATAGCACTAAGAATTTCTTTATTATTAAGTGCTACACTCAGCATTGACTTAATTTCTTCTCTGCTTGAATCTATGTTTTCGTTAATGGTCGTTTCCATTTTGCTGAAGAAATCAGTATTATTCTTTTTGAAATCTGCGATCTGTGAAACAAATTTGTTTAACTCCTTCATTTCCTTAGGGTTAGGAGGAACAATAGATTCTATTTTATCCGTGATGTATTCTCTTAAGTTGTCTACTTTGATTATTACAGAATCAATATCACCAAGAACAAAATCTCTGATACTGTTATGAGTATCGTCAAGTTTTTTGATTATGTTTTCATAGGTGTCATCTGCATTGGAATCTTGAGAGCCATCTTTCAATTCTTTTATTTTTTGAACTAGATCTTTTAATTCATCATTGCTTTGAGGTGCAGATGAATTTTGTAAAATAGATTTTATTTCTTCGAGTTTCTCCAGTAAAGACGATGAGATACTATTCATCCCACTTGTAACATCTGTATTAACAAGTTCAAGTTCTTGCTTAATATCGATTAATTTGTTGTCTGTTACGGTTAATCTTTCAAAAAGTTCGATATTATCTGTGCTGGCATGACGAAGCTCTTTAATTACACTGAGCAATGCAGATGACTTTTCTTCGATTAATTCGGAATTATATGTAAATCCTTGTTGTATACCGTTTTGAATATTTTCGTTCAATTCTTCCAGATTTGAAGCTAGTTCAGAAAGCTTGTCGGAAATGAATTTGGAAACATTCCCGTCTGATTCTCCATTTAAAGTTAGTCCTGCAAATGATTTTGCCAAATCCTCTATCTGAGATTTTAAAGATAGTATTTCAGATGTGGATGAACTTAGATTTTCTCCGGAAATTTGAGGTTTGTCTATCGTATCTTCGCATTCAAAAAGTTTGCGGGTTATTATGTCAAACTGTTCTTTACTAAACACTTGAACGTCGGAAAGTTTTTCTTCTATTTCAGATAATTTTTGAATCGTAACCTCATCTGAAGAAGTTGATAATAATGATTTAACTTCATTAAAATAATTTTCAATGTCTTTCCTGATTCCGTTACTAGTATTGTCGCTAAATCCTGATAAACGGTTGTTTAGTAATTCTCGCAATTCAAGAATGTCATTTTGGATCTTAGCTTCACTGTGCTTTAGGTTATTATCTATATAATCAGATAATGATATAAGATTTTCTCTAATGTGGTCTTGTTCCAGTTCAGTTCTTGACGGGATAGATTTGTATTCTTCAACAAAAGCAGATTCTTCTGTTTGTTTAGAAGGATCTTCACTCACCCCGGAGTCAGAAAACCAATTTTTAATATCTGACGTTTGTTGAGGGTATATATTATTAAATTCTTCTTTATTTTGATCGAAATCAGAGACATTCAACTTATCAACAGTTTCTTGCGGTTCAGAATTTTGAATTTCAGAATCTTCAATATTCAGTATTGAGAAAATATCTTCTTTTTTCATTGGCGATGATACTATTTTTGCAATATGTTGTTTGATATTTCCTACTTCTGGAATAAAAGATATTTTATTTAGACTTTCTTCAATTTTAGAAGATGCAGCTGAACAAAGGTCGCTAATTATTGTTTTTACAGTTGAAAAATCTTCGTTCAAACTTGTTATTTTTGAAATTATACTAACGTTATTAACTTTAAATCTGTTTAGTTCATTATATAAATTTTCTAAATTGCCGTAAATCAGACCTACAGACTTTTCTAAGTCTGTTGTATCAGGTATAAGATTTATGTTTTGTGCAATTTTGCCAAGAATTTCCCGGGTATTTTTTGTTTGGTTCGAAATATCGTTGATTTTCCCTTGAAAATAATTTAGATCAACGCTTTCAGATTCATAGTTTTTCCCGGAATTTTCTAAGTATTCTCGAATATCTTCTGTTTTATCAATTACTGCACAAATCGCACCAAATGTAAGTTTAAGCTTTTCACCGGTAATAACATTTGAAAGTATTGAAGCTAAAGAGTATTCAGTAATGTCGCTTTCTGAAAACGTATCTTTAATTTCCAGTAAACAGCTTGTTAAAATGGATATTTGTTTTTTGAATGTAAGTTTGTGCTTTCTCCAATCATAGTTCTGCAAATCAGACACTATTGTATTCAAATCAGAAATAACATCTACAAGTCTGTTTGTGTAATTACTGCTTATTTCAGATAACTTAATATTTACCTGCCTATTATTCATGAATGAAAAATTAGATTTTACTTTTTTTAAATCTGAAGCAGCACTTTTCCCAAACTCGTAGAAACTTTGAATGTTTACGGACAAAACATCAGAAGGAGAATCTTTTTGAGTTTTGCGAATTGATTTTAGGGTTTCTTCGATTAATTCAAGTTTTTGGGATGTAACAGAAATCTTATTTTCTAAGGTTTTACCGATAAGATCATTATATGCTTTAAGAAACGACGAGAATTTTCGTTCTTTAAGCATGCTCCATTTGTTTTCGACATTTTCAAATCTTTGCGTATTTGTATTACCATTAACAGTGTTTAATGCCTTTATTTCTTCCAGCAAATTTATGATTCTATCTATTTCCTGAGCCATTTTAAAATCCTTAAAAAATATATCCCTACATGTTGATATTACCAAGTTTATGCAGTTTAGTAAATTTTGTTAATAATATTTATTACAAATGTTAAGAAGAAAAACTCATTAAATATAAAAAATCATTATTAGTGTTAGAATAGTCATGCGTAGAAAGTGCAGGAAGGGATTTCATGAGTAATATTGTTATTGACAAAAACAGGTGTAAAGCTTGTTATTTATGTATTAATGAGTGTCCTAGAAATCTTATAAAAATTAGTGATAGTACTAATAATTTGGGTAATCGTGTTGTAGAATTTTGTGATCCTGAAGGGGTTTGTTTGGGGTGTGCAATGTGTGCTACACGTTGTCCTGATTTAGCAATAACAGAAGTTTATAGAGGATAATGAAATGGCTACAGAATGTTTAACAGATAAAAAAGTTTTGATGAAGGGGAATTATGCCATAGCAAATGCTGCTGTTTTGGCTGGATGTCAGTGCTATTTTGGTTATCCGATTACTCCACAAAGTGAAATCGGGGAATTTATGAGTGGTAAGATGCAGGAACTGGGCAGAGCTTATGTATCTGCGGAGAGTGAACTTGCTGCAATAAACATGACTATAGGTGCAGCTTCAACCGGAGTAAAGGCTATGTCATCCTCATCTTCTTGTGCTGTTGCTTTAATGCAAGAAGCTTTGTCTTATGCCGCTTCTGATCAACTCCCTGTTGTGCTTGTGAGTGTTATGCGTGGTGGACCGGGTTTAGGTAATATATACCCGTCGCAGGGTGATTATTTCCAAGCTACCAAAGGTGGCGGTAACGGAGATTACAAATTGATAGTTCTTGCTCCGTCTACGGTTCAGGAGTGTGTTGATTTGACATATAAAGCTTTTTATCTGGCACACAAATATAAAAATCCAACAGTTCTTTTGGCTGATGGGCTTCTTGGGCAAATGATGGAACCTGTTACATTTAAGCCTTATCCTTATGAAGAAATAGACAATTCTTCTTGGGCTTTGACCGGTGCCAAGGCTCGAGATGGCAGAATTATCCGTTCATATGCTCCATTAGCAGATGATCAGTGTGTATATTTAGAACAGCTATTTAACAAATATAGGCAAATTGAAGAAAATGAAACTGAGTGGGAAGAAAGGGATACTGCGGATGCGGATGTTGTTTTAGTAAGCTTTGGCTCAACATCCAGAAATGTTAACACCGCAGCAAAAATTTTGCGTCAAAAGGGTGTTAAAGTTGGCACACTAAGACCAATAACACTGTTTCCGTTCCCTTCAAAACGTCTGCAAGAGCTTTCTAAGACTGTTAAAAAGTTTGTTGTTGTAGAGGTTAATATGGGGCAGATGGTTAACGATGTAAGACTTGCGGTTAATGGTAGAGTGCCTGTTGAACTTGTTCACAAACCCGTTGGAACTCCTCCTGCTCCGGATGTCATAGTCAAAAAAGTGGAGGAGTTAATATGATGTTGACACAAGTTTTCAAAATACCTGATTCTTTTCGTAAAGATGCAAGATACACTTTTTGTCCGGGATGTGACCATGGAGTTGCAGTGAGACTGGTTGGTGAAGTTTTGGATGAACTCGGACTTAGAGAAAATGCAATAGCGGCTTGTTCGATCGGTTGTTCCGTAACGATTTATGATTTTTTAAATGTCGATGCTCTTGAAGCACCGCACGGCAGGGCTTTGGCTGAAGCCACAGGAATTAAACGGGCAAGACCGGATAAATTTGTGTTCACATATCAAGGAGATGGAGATTTTGCTTCTATCGGGCTTGCTGAAAGCATGCACGCAGCTTTGCGTGGAGAAAATTTATCTGCAATTTGTATTAATAATACGACCTATGGTATGACCGGTGGGCAGCTTGGACCAACGACAATTTTAGGGCAGGTAACTACTACTTCTCCAATGGGAAGAAATACCGAGTATTACGGTTATCCGATTAAAATAGCCGAACATATTGCTCTTTGTGATGGTACTGCATTTAGTGCGAGGGTTTCACTTGATACTGTTGCAAATATCAGAAAAGCTAAACAGGCAATTAAGAAGGCTTTTGAAGTGCAGATGAAAGGTTTGGGTTTTGGATTTGTGGAGATATTATCGACTTGTCCTACAAATTGGAGAATGTCCCCGCAAAAAGCTCATGAACGTGTTCAAAATGAAATGATGCCTGTATTTAAGCCGGGTGTATATAAAGATGTATTAGGAGAATAATATGGAGAAAGATTTTATATTAGCAGGTTTTGGCGGTCAGGGAGTACTTTTAGCGGGAGAAGTTCTTGCTAACGGTTTTATGATTGATAATAAAAATGTGACCTGGTATCCTTCTTATGGTGCTGAGATGCGTGGGGGTACTGTTAATTGTTCGGTTGTCATGGCTGATGAAGATGTGAGTGCTGTTTTGAAATCAAGTGCAGATTTTATTATTGTTTTAAATCAAGCATCATTTGATAAATTTGTTTCTATGGTCAAAAAAGGCGGAACGATCATTGTAAACACTTCTCTTGCTATCGAAAAAAGAATTAGAGACGATATAAATTATGTATTTTATCCTATTACTAAAATGGCAGAAGAAAAATTGCAAAGTATAAAAATGGCAAATATTTTGTCGCTTGGTATTTTGTCTAAGGTAAGCGGTTTAATAAGTCTAGAAAGCCTGGAAAAAGCATTGGAAAACGTTATTCCAATTCATAGACGCAATTTGATTCCTAAAAATATCGAGGCGTTAAAACTCGGTTATGAGTATGATTTATTAAAAGTTTAATTTAAAATCACCTAAAAAGTTGATTTTAAATTTGCCTAAAGAGTATATTCTTTTCATGTTAATCAAGAAAGGTCCCCCAAAAGTGAAAAAAGAACTTATTTCTGCAATAAAAGAAAAAGAATTACAACTGGCGAAATTGAAAGTGCATATAGAAAAAAGTGATGTTTGTGCGGATATATACGATAGACTTTTGATTGAAAAATCTGTGCTAAAAAAGCAACTGGATGATATAAAAAATAATACTATTTCAAATCGAATAAAACATTTGATTCCTCGTCGTGAAAAGTTAGTATGCGATTATTTTAAAAGATAATTTGAATAATACTTGATTTTTTGTCTTTTCGATTTACAATAGTTGGGTACACAATTGCTGTTAAAGGTGGTGAAAATATAAATGGCAGAAGTTAAAGTTGGCGAAAACGAAAGCATTGAAAGTGCTTTGAGACGTTTTAAAAAGAAAATCCAGAAAGCTGGTATTCTTTCTGAAGTAAAAAAACGTGAAAGATATGAAAAGCCAAGCGTTAAAAGAAAACGTAAATCCGAAGCTGCTCGCAAGAGAAAAAATTAAGGATTTTGAGGTTTATAAGTAAAAAAGAACGAAGTTTATTTTATCTTCGTTCTTTTTATTTTTTTATAACTAATCCGCAATATTTACAGGCAAAATATTCGTTTGTACTATCCAATGGCATAAACAAATGATTGCATTCTTCTGAATTTTCTACAATATCTTCTGTTTCGCTTGTATACGAACTTTTTACCGGTTGTGATTTTTTAAAATATTTGCTTAAAAGTTCAAAAATGTACATTATAAACTAAAGCCTTCCGGAAGAAGTTTTGATAAAGGTATAATTTTTAATTCTTCGTTACTCTTTAAAATAATATCAATATCTTTATTTTGAGGTTTAAATTCCTGCAAAACCTGTCTACATGCTCCACATGGGCTACAGCAATCTTGATTCGGAGAATAAATTGCTACTGCCAAAATTTCTCGTTCACCTTCTGCTATAGCACTTCCTACTGCATTTCTTTCTGCACAAATGGTGAGTCCGTAACTTGAATTTTCAAAATTGCAACCGGTATAAATTTTGCCGGATGAGGTTAATAAACAGGCTCCCACAGGAAATTTTGAATATGGTGAGTATGAGTTTTTTGATACTTCTTCAGCTTTTTGCATTAGTTCTTCATAATTCATAATTATTTCACTCCGTCTATTTATTATAGACTGTTTTATTTTTTTTAAATCCATTAATTATATGATGATTGTAATTTTTCTTAAAATATTTAAAGTTTTAATATAAATTAGCCGTGTATAAGATTATGAATGTTACTCGTATCGAGGTTTTGAATATTCAAAATATAAACTGGCAGTTTTTGACCGCTCGGCAGATAATCGATTATGGACAAACAGGAGTTGAAGTCCCTGATATTTACTTATCTTGGGCTAAAGATTTTCTTAATTCTGTTAATGCGGATGACGAAACTACTTATGAAATGGCTCACACACAGCAACCAGATGAGGTTGCGCCGGAAAAAATGCCTGTTCTCGAAACGGGAGAGACAAATTCTGTAGAAAATGAAAAAAATCCTAATACGGTAGAAAAAACGGAACAAAATGATGAGATAGAAAATCTCGAAAATGATATACAAGTTTTTCTTTCTCGAAGCCGTGCTCAAAGAAATGATTTCGATATTGAAATTAATAAAGAAGAAAGTTCTTTTGACAAGTTAAATCAATTGCAGCAGGAATTGAAACGCTTGGGAGTCAATGCCCAGATGAGAATGGTATCGGTACAACCGAACATTAATCCGAAAAATGAAAATATTTACACACAAATAAATTCATCCGAAATGTTGATGGAAAGCATTAACTCTTATATTCCAACCAATGACAGACTTATTTTTGCTGTTAACCCTGAAACTATTGAACAAGAAGATGTTATAGAGCCAATTATGCCTCAAAATCAACCGGAAATTGATAGCGATACTGCAAAAGATGATCAAGCAAAACAAATAGAAAAAGACATTGAAGAACCAGTTGATGACGGCTCGAACGCATCTTTAGACGAAATTTTGAAACGTAAAATTCGCCGCGGGCAAATAGATTTGAGTGCTACATAAGCGACAAAACGGCTTTTTTAATGTCAGATGATTTGTATATATAACTTCCAGCAACAAGTGAATTTGCTCCGTATTCTTTACAAATCATACCCGTTTGCTCGTTTATGCCGCCGTCAACTTGTATAATTAGGTTTTGTGGAGCGTATTTCTTTATTATTTTAATTTTTTCGGCACAATTTGCCATAAATTCCTGTCCGCCAAATCCCGGTTCAACGGTCATGATTAAAACCATATCTAAATATTTTAGGTAAGGTATAAGTTTTTCCGGATCCGTTTTGGGTTTAATAGATATTCCTGCTCTAACTCCAAATTGTTTAATTTTATTTATTGTGTTTAAAATTTCTGTTTCTTTTACTGCTTCATAGTGAAAAGTTAATATATCAGCACCTGCTTTTGTAAATGGTTCAATATACTTTTGCGGATTTTCTATCATAAGGTGAACATCCAGTTTTAAGTCTGTGATTTTTCTAATAGATTGAACAACCGGAACTCCGATTGTTATGTTTGGGACAAAATGTCCGTCCATAACATCTATGTGAATCCATTGTACTCCTGCATCTTTAACTTTTTGAATATCTCGTTCTAAATTTGAAAAATCTGCTGATAAAATTGACGGTGATATTATAACTTTATTCATTTAATTATTCCCAGTTTTTTGCATGCAATGTAGGCACATTTTTGTTCTGCTTCTTTTTTGCTAAATCCTTTTTCTACGGCCAAGACCTCATCATTATATGAAACTTCAATTTCAAATTCTGTATGATTTTTATGCTGCTCTGATCGAATAACTCTGTAGATGGGTCTTTGTTTATTTATTCCTTGTGTGTACTCTTGTAAAACAGCTTTTGCATTGTAATTTTCAAAATGTTCTTTAACATCAGTAATGTACGGTGTAAATTTTTTCTTTATATAGTCCACAATTTCTACGAATTTACCATCTAAATAGTATGCACCTAAAACAGCCTCAAAAGCACAAGCACTGATTGATTCAAGATTTCTGCAACCAAGTTTGTCTTCGTGCTTTGCAAGAACTATAAGGTCATTTAAACCAATTTCTTTTGCTACTAAGGAAAGTGTATGGTCAGACACAACATAACTACGGATTTTAGATAATTCTCCCTCGTTTACATCTTTGTACATATTAAAAACGATATCGGAAACAGTGAGTTTTAAAACAGCATCTCCCAAAAATTCTAACCTCTCATAGCACTCGTTGTATGGAAGGTTATTTTCCTGAATATAAGAAGTATGTGTTAATGCAGATTTGTAAAGTTTCGGGGTTTCGGTTTTTATTCCAAAAATATTTTCAATACTTTTTACTAGAATATACATTTTAGTATCCAATCTTTTATATAAATACTAAAATTGTCTGTCCATTCAGGGTAAAAAATAAAACATTTGCAGAAATAGTACATTATAGGAATTGTCAAAACAAAACTATCTGTTCTGTCTAAAAAACCACCGTGTCCCGGCAGACTATCTCCGGAATCTTTTACCCCAGCATCTCTTTTTAATAAAGATTCACACAAATCACCAATCTGAGCAAAAATCGTACAAATTAGCCCAGCCAAAAGAGATACAAACCACCCTGCACCAAGATATATTCCGATAACTTCTGCACTGATAACAGAACAAATTGCCCCGCCAATAGATCCTTCAATAGTTTTATTCGGGCTAACTATAGGTGCTAGTTTATGTTTCCCAAAATGTCTACCCGCGTAATAGCAACCTATGTCTGTCAAAATTATAGACATAAACATTAAAACAACAAACCCTAAACCGCTGTCATACCCAGCTCCGGAAAGATCTCTTAAAAATATCAAATGTAACGGGAACCATCCGCAATAAACCATACCCAAAAGAGTTGTTGCAACATTTGCAATATATGGTTGCCTTCCTGCGAACAACACCCACATAAATGAACACATTGCACAAATTGTTAAAGTTATTGCAACAAGATCAAATCTTTTAAAATAAACAACCGTGGCAAGAATGGCTTCTGTAAAATATATAACTTTTAAACTCGGATAAAAGCCTTTGTGATTAAGAATTTTTACATATTCTTTTGATCCAAAAGCTATAACAAAGGCGAGCAAAATCAATAATGCCGGACCGCCAATCATTATGCAGCTCATACCTACTGTTCCCATGATTAAACCGGTCAACATTCTTTTTGCATTCTTGTTAAATCCGATATCTAGCATTATACTGTCATAACCTCTTTTTCTTTTGCTTCAACAGCTTTATCAATATTTGACGTGTATTTATCGGTTAGTTTTTGAATTTTATCTTGATTATCTTTAACGTTGTCTTCTGGCATGTTTTCTTCTTTTTCAAGTTTTTTCAAGCTATCTGACATGTCTCTGCGAATATTTCTGATTGCGACTTTAGCATCTTCACCAAGTTTTTTCACATCTTTGGCAATTTCGCGTCTTCTTTCTTCCGTTAAAGGAGGGAAAGGTAATCTTATACAAGTGCCGTCAGAATTTGGTGTAATACCAATTTCAGCTTTGATTATAGCTTTTTCAATATCTTTCATTATTGATTTGTCATAAGGTGTAATTACAAGAGTTGTTCCATCCTGAACAGATACTTGTGACATTTGTCTCAAAGGAGTTGGAGCTCCATAATATTCTACTATAACTCTATCCAAGATTCCCGGGTTAGCCCTGCCTGAACGAACCTGAGAAAATTCTTTTTGCAATTGAGCTACAGTTTTTTCCATTTTTTCTTCACCGAATAAAAATAATTCATCTAAAGCTTCTGACATTTTTAACCTCTTTCGTTATAATTAACTAATATATGTTCCTAATTTTTCGCCTTTTAAAATGCGTCTGATACCGTCTTGTTGTTTAAAATCAAATACAACAATAGGGATATTGTTTTGTTTACACAAAGAACATGCACTTGCATCCATTACTTTGAGTTCGTTTTTAATTATATCATCGTAAGATATATTTTCGAGTTTTTTTGCTTTAGGATTGGTTTTTGGATCGTCTGTGTAAACACCGTCCACTCCATTTTTAGCCATAAGCATAGCTTGTGCATTGATTTCTGAAGCCCGTAATGCGGCTGCTGTATCTGTTGTAAAAAACGGATTACCTGTTCCTGCTGCAAAAATTACTACGCGTCCTTTTTCAAGGTGTCTTATTGCTCTAAGTCTTATGTATGGCTCAGCAATCCTGTTGATTGTGATAGCACTTTGAACACGGCATTGAACTCCGATTTGAGTTAAAGCACTTTGCAGAGTTATTGCATTCATTACGGTCGCCAGCATCCCGACATAATCTCCGGAAGCTTGATCCAAACCAAGTTTCACACTGTTTTTCATCCCTCGGAATATGTTACCGCCACCAACAACAACAGCAACTTCTGCCCCCATATCACAAGCTTTTTTTATCTCATTTGCGATCATTTTTACCGGCTCCGGTGCAATACCAAACTGCTGATCACCCAAAAGAGCCTCTCCGCTAATTTTCAGTAAAATTCGTTTGTATTTCATTAACTCAATATCCCTCTTACTTGTTATAAGAATTTTACCTAAAAAATATTGTGTTGTAAAGAAGGTAAATTAATATGTTAAAAAAATCGGGTTGGGGATCTATGCTACAAACCTCTTTCTTCCTTAGAACCGCTGGTCAGGCACTGCCTGACCAGCGTGATTCAAAGAAAATAATCCAAAATATTATTCTTCGCATAGAACACGTATCGTGTAGTTAAAACAACTACGAAAAACCCCAATTTGTTCGCTACCACGACATATCAGTCCTGTATTAACATCACAGGTTACCTTTTGACCTATTTCTTCAATAGTTAGATCAGGGTATGCTTCCGCTCTACATTCAATATCTTTAGGCTTATCACAAATCTGCCCCCCTAAAGCACGAATTTTATCATAAGTTTCAATATCATCATCATCTGGATAATAAGGAATATTAGAATCAAACCATTCAGACCATTTATATTTTTTTTGACCAATTTTCGCATTTAAAAGTGCGTTAACATCTTTATTAAATTTGTTTGGTTTTCTCGAGCCATTTAAATCATATAACCCGTCTACGCATGAGTGTATTTTCTTATTATCAGCTTTTATACTATCCGGATCAGATATACAGTTCTTGTTATAAGTAAGAATTATAGGGGTACCGTCTGCTAACACCATTGCTACAGGTGCCATAAATTCTTCGCCTGATTCTGTATCTCCTTTTCCTAGTGATGCTGCTGTATTTAAATCCACAACATCTACTGTTTGTTCTTCATTATCACTATCTGTATACTTTATCTCGTTATAAGGAATACATTCTGTGAATGCTGAATTAGTACCGTCGCAGATCTTTGTAATCTTCATGTACTTGCTTAATTCTTCTACAAATTCTGCTGTACTACTGTACGTATTGTTGATCCCGCCATGCAAATCGAGCATGTTAAGTCCTTGAATAAGTTTTGCTTCGGTGACTTTCTTTTGGTTGCCGTCAACTTTTTCGTTCACTTTTGCAATCAGTGTTGGCAGAGTAAGTGCTGCGACTACGCCGATGATTGCTAGGGTGATCAATACTTCGGCTAAAGTAAACGCTGCTTTAGCTACCAATGGTGGCGTGTTTGTGTACGTAGTACCCTCACCCGAATTTCTAATGCTCAGTTTTCGCATTGAAATTCTTCCCTCTCCCACCAAAAAACGCTGTGGGCGAGGGGAATTAACTTTTCTCCCTCCATGGTTGGGGAGGGAAGTCTCCGCCGTGGTTATTACTTTGCTAAATTTTTTCATCTTTACCTCCTTCTTAATTTAACATTGCAAGCAAATATTTGATTATTTAATCAAATATTTGCTTATTCAATATCATATTTGCTTGTATTTGTCAATAATTGGTAACATTTTATTTATGAGTGCGAACAAAGAAATCAAAACGATAATGCTTCAAGAAGGGTTGACTATTGCCAAACTGGTAAGGCTTATTGCGGCACGACAGGAAAAAAAGTACACTGCTGACGGACTCGCGAAGAAATTGCGAAACAATACTTTAAAATTTAATGAAGCTGAAATGATTGCTGACACTCTGGATTATGACATAATTTTCCGCAAACGTAGGCACGAAATGTAGATCTTATTTAATTTTTTGGTAAGACAATCTTTGCTTCGACGTTTTTTATTCCTCCAATACTATCGTTAAAACCATTATAAAGCTGTGCTGCTGTTTGTGCATTGTAAAATTTCCCGCTTGTTACAAGTGCGGTACATTCCAGTTGTGCAAGGTCATCTTCATCATTTATGTTGAATGCTATGACATCTATTTGTACATCGCGGCGAATTTTTATAAGGTTCATGACAAATTTACAAGGACTCTCGTCACAATTTTCTCCTCCATCTGTCATTAATATTATATGTTTCTTACCGTTAAATCCCATAAAATCATATTTTATTGCTTGTTTTAAAGAAAAAGTTATTGGAGTCATCCCGCGAGGTTTGCGTTGTAGGAGGGCATTTTCAATATTTGCAGAATTATTTTGTGCTATTGGTGAAATTAAACTGGATGCTCTACAAGCTTCAATTGGTGTAAAACCCATTCTATGACCGTAAATTCTTAAACCGACCCACGTATCTGGATTTATTTGAGGTAGTATTCTTTTCATAGTTAAAGTCATTAGTTTAAATTTTGTGGAGTTTTCTAATGTCTCATTCATACTGTTTGAAAGATCTACAATAAAAAGAAGTCTTTCCCCCACTTCAGGATTGAAACTAAAGTTTTTCGGAGTGTATACACCGTATTGAGATGAAAATGACGGAAGGGCAAATAATAATATTAATAAGACTAATAATTTTTTCATACATCGAGTTTATTAATATAGTTTGAAAATTTTAACCCCCTTTGTGGTATTATTCAGGTATGAATAGCAAAGAGTTAATTAAGCAAGCCGAAAAAGATTTATACGAGCAGTTTGAACTTATAGATGAAATAAGAGAATATAATCAAGAAAAAGTTTTGGAAGCTTTTTTTGATAATCGTGTTGCACCGGAACACTTTTATACGGTTTCCGGTTATGGGCATGATGATTTAGGTAGGGAGGTTCTGGATAAGGTATTTGCCCAAGTATTTAAAGCAGAAAAAGCACTTGTGCGTATTCATTTTGCTTCCGGAACGCATACGCTTGCGTGTGCGTTGTTTGGAAATTTGCATTATGGAGATAAATTAGTCTCAGTTGCAGGTACCCCTTATGACACGATGCAGGAAGTTATAGGTACTATGGGAGATGAAGAAACAAAACGATCATCACTTATAGGCAATGGTATTTTATACGAGGAAGTTCCGCTCATAAATAACATGGATATAGACTTCAATGCTATTGAACGAGTTATTGATAAAAAGGTTACAATGGTCTTGATTCAGCGTTCTAAAGGATATTCAACACGAAAATCTTTAAGTATAGAAACTATTGAAAAAATATGCAAAATTGTAAAATCTAAAAATCCAGATTGCATTTGTTTTGTAGATAATTGTTACGGAGAATTTGTTGATAACCGTGAACCTTTGGAAGTTGGTGCGGATTTAATCGGCGGGTCTTTAATCAAAAATCCAGGAGGAGGTATTGTAGAAGCCGGTGGTTATATTGCCGGAAAGGAACTTTATGTTGATAGAACTGCAAATAGACTTACAGCCCCTGGAATAGGAAGTGAGGGCGGGGCAATGTTTAATCAGCATAGATTGATTTTCCAAGGTTTATTTATGGCACCATCTGTAGTTGCGGATGCAGTGAAGGGTGCCGTTTTGGCTTCAAAAATATTTGACGAAATAGGTTATACTTCCTTTCCTAAGTACAATGAAAAAAGGACTGATATTATTCAAAATATTACGTTTGGTAAACCTGAATTATTAGAGCAATTTTGCCGTACAATCCAATCATTGTCGCCGGTAAACGCATATGTAACACCAATACCGGAGCATATTCCTGGGTATGAAGATAAGATTATTATGGCAGGAGGAACATTCATTGAAGGTTCGACAATAGAACTGTCCGCGGATGGACCGATGAGAGAACCTTATGTGGCGTACATGCAAGGTGGATTAACGTACTCTCATGTAAAAATCGCATTAAAAAAATTCCTGGATAAAATTTACATAAAATAAACGTCTTGCCTTTTTTATTTTTTTTGTGTTAATATGTTAAAGCACTTTTGTGTGACATGAAAAATTTAGTGTATAGTTATTAAAAAAAGAGAGGTTTTAAATATGTCATTACCTAATGTAGCTTATTTTTCCATGGAAATGGCGATTGACCAGTCTCTGAATACTTATTCAGGTGGTTTAGGATTTTTGGCTGGTTCGCACATGTTGTCTGCGGGTTATTTACAAATGCCGATGGTTGGTGTTTCTATTTTGTGGTCTTATGGATATTATGATCAGAGAATTAACCATGCCGGTGATGTTGAAGTTGCTTATATCAGAAAATATTACGATTTCTTAAAAGATACAGGCGTTTTGGTTGATGTAGATATTTTTGGCGAAAAAGTTAAGGTTAAAGCTTTCAAAGTTGATCCTGAACTTTTTGGAACTTGTCCTGTTTATCTTTTAACTACTGATATTGAAGGTAACAGTGATTGGGCAAAGAGTATTTCTTACAAACTTTATGATGGCAATGAAAAAATAAGAATTGCTCAAGAAACGGTTCTTGGTATTGCCGGTGTCAGAGTATTACAGCAAATCGGATATAAATTTGACGTTGTTCACATGAATGAAGGTCATGCGTTGCCTGCGGCATTTGAGCTTTTGAGACAGTATAACGGTGATTTAAATGAAGTAAAACGACGTACGGTATTTACAACACATACACCTGTTGCGGCAGGAAACGAAGTTCATTGGGTTGATACTTTGATGGAAGGCGGTTTCTTTGCAGGTGCATCTCGCGAAACAGCTGTTGCTTTAGGTGGAGAAAATTTCTCATTAACAGTCGCAGCTTTGAGAATGTCAAGAATCGCAAATGCTGTATCTCAACTTCACGGTCTTGTTGCTAATAAGATGTGGGAATGGGTTGAAGGCAGATGTCCTATCCGGGCAATTACTAATGCCGTAAATCAAGAATATTGGCAAGACAAAAGAATTAAAGAAGCTGAAAATGATTTGAATAAGCTTTTAGAAGTTAAACGTGAAATGAAGGCAGAACTATTTAAGTATGTTGCTAATGTTGCGGGTAAGAGATTTGATCCTGATGTTTTGACTATTACCTGGGCAAGAAGATTCGCTGATTACAAACGAGCTTGGCTAATTTTAATGGATAAAGACAGAATCGAAAAATTGCTTAATGAAGATAAACTTCAAATCATTTTTGCAGGTAAGTTCCATCCGGATGATGTTATGGGTAAGGAGATGTTTAACAAGCTTCTTCACCGTTCACATTCATTAAAGAACGTTGTAGTTCTTCCTGGTTATGAATTGCAATTATCTGGTATGTTGAAACGCGGTTCTGATGTTTGGTTGAATACACCATTAAGACCTTTTGAAGCTTCTGGTACTTCCGGCATGAGTGCTAATGCTAACGGAGCGGTTCACCTGTCTATTTTTGATGGCTGGACTGTTGAGGGTACATTTAATGGCATTAACGGATATTCAATTGAATACCCTGAAATTAATGACGAAATGTCTTGGGAAGATAGGCATTGGAAAGATCACAAATGTTTGATGAGTATTATTGAAGATCAAATTATCCCAACTTATTATGATAATAAGCTCGAATGGGCAAGAATTATGCGTCAAGCTATCAGAACTTCTGAAGCTTACTTCAATTCTGATCGTATGGTAATAGAATATTACAATAGATTATATAAACCTATTGCCCACGATGGCGAATGTTCAGGTGAAGAAACTAAAGAAATGACAATTAAAGAAGCTCCTACATTCGACGCTTGGACTTTTGCTAATATTAAATAAGTCCGAAAATAAAATAAAAAAATCTCCCTTACATTTTTAAGGGAGATTTTTTGTACTTTAAATTATACTAATTAATAATTGCTCTAACGATTTTATAAACTTCTTTAATTTTGTCAGGATTATCTTTCAACATTATATTGATATCATCTAAAAGCCTATCTTCATTTTCCATATGCCCGAAATTAAATAATTCTTGTGGGGTTATATCCAATGATTTGAGAATTTTTTCCAAAGTATCCGCAGTGCAAAAATTGTTACCTGTTTCTATATAACTCAATGTATTTTGTCCAATATCTATCAATTCGGAAAATTTTTCTTGTGACAGCCCCCTTTTTTTTCTAAGCTCCTTTAACCTTAGCCCAAAATTTTTCCTAAAATCCATATTTCCTCCAGTGTAATGTTATTTAAAATGATTGGGGGTTATAATATCGACATATAAGATAAAATACTTGAAAAATATCATCAAATATGATAAAATATCTATGTAATAGATAAAAAAGCACAAAAATATCATGGAGGTAAAATGAAAAATTTTAAACAAGCGTTTACATTGGCTGAAGTCCTAATCACCCTGGCAATTATCGGCGTAGTCGCAGCACTGACCCTGCCAACACTGATCGCAAAAGTGAACGAAAAAGTCGACGGTAATCAAAAGAAAGTCACCGAAGCAAAACTTATTCAAGGCTTGAATATGCTCGACTTGCATGGCGGAATCAACAATACTTATTCTTCAACCGCTGAATTTGTAGAAGAATTAAGCAAGTACATGAAGATCACAAAGATCTGCGACGGAACAAATTCAGCGTTCACAGAATGTATACCTTATAACGAAATAAAGTATACAGATAGTGATAATGAAGAACAAACAGTAGATGTTGTGAATTTAAATACAGCAGCATCACTAGGAAAAGGAGATACAGAATCAGGCGAAGAATTT
>JAFUUC010000076.1 GCA_017471365.1 bacterium | reverse complement strand
TGTCCCGTCACCCAATACCAATGCTACCGGTGACATAAATTCAGCATTCTCTACCTTATCCAAACTTAGCATTTCTGCTGCATCAATTTTTGTAACTTCTATAGTTTTTTCTTCTTCATCTTCTAAATATTTTATCTCGCTGTACGGAATACATTCACTAAATGAAGTTGTACTACCGTCACAGATCTTTGTAATCTTCATGTATTTAGATAATTCTTCCACAAATTCAGCAGTAGAAGAATAAGTATTGTTTACTCCGCCGTGCAGATCGAGCATTTTGATACCCTGGAATAACTTTGCACGAGTAACTTTAATTTGATTTTGATCAAATTTTTCGTTCACTTTTGCAATCAGTGTTGGCAAAGTTAATGCAGCGACTACGCCGATGATTGCAAGGGTGATCAATATTTCGGCTAAAGTAAAACCTTTTCTAAATTTTGTCATATTTTCTCTCCTTTTCTTTACATTATATAAATTATAATCATATATCATGAACATAATACATGAATATACATATATTTTCATATAGTGTCAATAGGAATGTATAATGGCATTATGAATGTACGTGAAGAAGTGAAGATTATGCTCGGGTCGCGATGTATGACTATAACTGAGCTTGCTCGCAGAATGACTGAACTTAGCGGGAAAAATTATTCGCAAAGTTTGATTTCTCATAAGATTGCTAAAGAGTCTTTACGTTACACTGAAATGAAAATGATTTGTAAAATTTTAGGTTACAGAATTTATATAGACATTGATGAAATTCGTCTTGGTGCTTAGCCTTTTTGACTAATGTCTTTTATTTTACTCTGCTTTATCATCCCCGTATAAGGAGGTTTTTTATGATCAATGATAAAGTAAGGGAAATTTTGAATGAACAAATTAACAAAGAATTGGGTTCCGCGTATATATATCTTGCGATGTCTGCTTATTTGGCTGATATTGGTTTGTACGGTTTTGCTCATTGGACTGAGGTGCAATCTCGCGAAGAAATTGACCACGCGATGATATTATACAAGTACATTCTTGATCGCAAAGCAAAAGTTGTTTTAAAGCCTATCCAAATCGATAATGAGGAGTATTCAGGTCCGGTTGAAGTTTGCGAAAAAATTTACGAACACGAACGTATGATTACGTCTTCAATTGATTGCGTTGCTTATTTGACTGAAGATGAGTGCGATTTAGCTACGAGGAATTTTATTGACTGGTATCTTAATGAACAGATAGAAGAAGAATCTTCTGTTTTAAAAGTCCTGTCAAAATTTAAAGCTTTTGGCTCAGAAAAAGCTTCGTTGTACTTGCTTGATAAAGAGCTTGGTGAAAGGGAATACAGTCACCAAACTTATGAAAGTTAAGTTATTATTGCAATTTTGTAAACAATTTGTCTAAAAATTAAAAATACTCTATTATATGGGTATGAGTTTAGGGAAGATATTATATGTTGATGATGACAAATTGTTAACTTCAACTTTTGCTACCTTAATGAAAGTTGAAGGTTTCAAGGATGTGGTTATTTACAATAATCCCCTTGAAGCCGTAGAATATCTCAAAATTGAAGCTCCTGATCTGATTATTTCCGATTTTTTAATGCCGGAGATGAATGGTCTGGAGTTTCTTCGTGAGGCAAAAAAACTTCATCCTGAAATTAGTATGATTTTGCTGACAGCTTACGCTGATAAAGAAAATGCGATAAAAACAATTAATGAAATTGGTGTTTATAAATATATAGAGAAACCTTGGGATAATGACGATTTAATAATAAATATAAAAAATGGAATTGAAAGAAGTCATCTTCTTGCTGATTTAAGGCAAAAAATTTCTGAGCTTGAGCAGGCAAAGTCTGAGCTTAAAAGATATTCCGAAAACTTAGAAGATCTTGTTGCTCAGCGAACTTCAGAGCTTATTCTTGCGAATAAAAAGTTATCAGGAATTATAAACTATTGTGCGGACGGAATTATAATTATTGATTCACAAGGTAATATTGAGGAGGTTAATCCTGCTTGTGAAAATATGGTTGGGCTGTCTGCTTCAGCTTTGAAGGATATGAAGATTCAAGAAATTGCATATTCTGATAATCCAGATTTGAATAGATCCGGTGTGAATAATACTATTCTTGGACTTTCATCGGACAATTCTGAATTTCTTGTTAGAGATTTGTATATAAGAAATTCGCTTAATGGTGAATCAATTCCTGTTGAAATTAATTTTGCTTCTTTATCAGGAGATGATACCGGTGAAAAATTTGTGGGTGTTATAAGAAATTGTAGTGTCCAAAAAGAAACAGAGCGTTTGCGAGATGATTTTATTGCAACTTTGACACACGATTTGCGAACTCCCCTTCTTGCTGCTATTCAGACTTTAAAATTTTTCCTTGATGGCTCACTTGGTGATATATCAGAACAGCAAAAAATTCTGCTTTCAACTATGCTTCAAAGTAACGAGGATTTGCTTGGGCTTGTAAATGCTTTGCTCGAAGTTTATAGATTTGAGAGCGGGAAATTAAATCTCTGTAAAACTGTATTTAACGTAAACGATTTGATTAAACAGTGTTATAGTGAACTTGAACCACTCTCGCAAAAAAAGAATATTAATTTTACTCTTCATGGCGATTTGGACGAAGAACTTTTAATTGATGCTGATAGGGCGGAAATTAAGCGTGTAATCATGAATTTATGCGGTAATGCTGTTAATTATACAAATAAAGATGGAGCAATTGATGTATATGTAAAATCACAGAATGGTGATTTTATATTTTCGGTTGTTGATAGTGGCAATGGTATTCCTCGAGAAGATATTCCACATTTATTTAAAAGATTTTCCCAAGGAACAAGCAAAAAACGCTCTACTGGTACCGGATTGGGTTTATATTTATCGAGGCAGATTGTTGAGGCTCACGGTGGAAAAATTTGGGTTGAGAGCAAAATGAATAAAGGTAGCGAGTTTTCTTTTGTATTAACAAATGTCGCAGTAGCAGCAAGAGTTTAAGGCGGATATTATGAGTAAAAAAATAGGAGTTATTATAGTAGAAGATCACGATATGACAAGAATGGGGTTGTCATTCGCACTGTCAAGGAATGAATCAATAGAAGTTTTAGGTGCTTATGCTGACGGTCCGGAAGGTGTTGAACAGGCTTTGAGTTTGAAACCTAATCTTGTTATTATGGATATTGGTTTGCCTACAATTGACGGTATAGAAGCTACTCGAAAAATTAAAAATGAAAATCCTGATATAAAGGTTTTGATGAATACATCGCGTGATAATGAAGATGATATTTTGGATTCTTTTGCAGCAGGTGCTGACGGTTACATTACTAAAGGTGCTACTTCTGAGCAAACTATTGCCGCGATAAAGGCTGTTAGTGAAGGAGTGGGTTGGTTAGATCCTGCTATTGCAAGAGTTGTTTTGTCTAATATTAGAAAAAATAGCCAGACTGATGAAAAACGTTCCGGTGAAATAAATTATCAAAAAGGTAAAAATCTTTATGGTTTGACTGAGCGTGAAATGGAAGTTTTAGCACTTCTTGTGGAAGGGTTAAAAAACCCTCAAATATCAAAAAAGCTTGTTATTACTATAGCAACAACAAAAACTCACGTTCACAATATTTTGCAAAAACTTTATGTTAAAACACGTTCAAAAGCAGTTGCAACAGCGATGAAAGACGGACTGGTATAATTATGCTAAAGCGTTGCTTTTTACTACTGATTTGTTTGTTTTTTTGCTCAATTTGTGTCTTAGCTTCGGATTATCGTTCCAGAGAAATTAAGTATCAATATGGCGTTTTGAAAAATGATTTAAAGAATGAACGCAATAGTAAAATTCTTAATCGTACACCTTCCGGTTATATGACAGTAGAGGAATATGAAAAGGCGTCAGAATATAAGGATAAAACTCAAACAGATTTCCCTATACCTCAATTGGACCTTCCTTCAGATTTTAAATATGTTCCTCAGCCTTTGTATAAAATTGTCAGGTATAATAACCCGCCAGGTAGAGCTGAATTGACCCTTGGTAAACGTTTGTTTGCTTTAAGGCAGATAAATGCTCAAGGTATTACTTCTCCGGATTTTTCTTTGCTGGTTTATCCGGCTGTTTACTATTACCCTGATAGTGCGGCAGTCGCAACAGATTTGTTTGTTATTCCGCTTGAAGGCGAAAATAATATTGCAAAAATGTTAAGAGCAAATGTGGCAAAAAAAAATCCTGAACCTATAATGTCTACTGATAAAACTATTAATAGTTATGCAGCATTTAGAACTCTTACTCCGGTTGATTTTTCTGAAGATGGGAAAAAATTGCTTGTTAAGGAAAAATTAGGCAGCAGCGAAGATGGTATATGGGAAACGAAAATTTATATTTATGATTTTGATACAAAACTTACTTATGATCTTAGCGATGTAAGGGGTGCTGTAGTTTATTTTTGGAAAGAATATATGAAAGTTAATCTTGATGCAAAACGCTGGGATATTTATCCTTTGGGATTTTTGCGAGAAGATGTTGACAGAGTTGCCGTCCAGGCTTATGCGTATACGGGTGAAACTCCGATTTATCTTGGTGCTTGGAGTATAGATATTAAGGGCAACCAATCACAGTTAATAAGTTTTGATAAAGATGCTGTTCCGGCCGTTTCTTCCAATGGTTTTAAACTTTTAAAAGACGGTGCAAAAGAATATCAGACCGTAGTTAGTCAAGAAAAATATCTTAAACAACAGTCAAAAGTTCTTATTAAACAAAGTAAAAATGCAGATAAAGAACTCGTAAAATCAATTAATGACGAATATAAATATAAATTAAAAGATCTTGATGCTGATTATAAGGATGATTACAAAAATTATAAAAAACTTCGATCATTATCCGGATCGACATCAGGAACGGAGCTTGAAGCTGCATACAATCAGTATTTGCTTGATCAGGCGAATAAGGATATTGAAAAAACGAATAAACAAATTGAAAAACAACAGAAAAAAATTGATAAACTTGATGAAAAAATTAAAAAAATGGAAAATTAATCATTATTTGAGTTTGATATTAAATCAAGTTTCTGTTTCTTATTAAGTTTATGTTTAATACGATATTCTTCTTTTAGAGCTTCAGATTTGGTAGGAAACTCTTTTGTATAAACAATTTTTACTGGCTTGAATGCTCGTGTATATTTTGCACCTTTACCTTCTTTATGTTCGGCAAATCTTTTTTCAACATCGTCACTATAGCCACAGTATAGGGTATTGTGTTCGGTTAAAAGTATATATACAAAATTACCTTTGGGCATTTTATTATTATACTTTATTTCTTAAATATTTGATATAAACTAATCGTATGAAATATGCACTTTGTTATAATCCGAATATAGATTCATCAAAAGCAGCTATGCAAAATTTACTTTCCATTTTGGAAAAATACAATGAAAGTGTTGATATTTTAGATATTGATAACCTGAAAAAGGGATATGATTTAGTTTTTGTGATTGGTGGAGATGGTACAATATTGAAGTCTGCCCGATTTTATTCGGAGTATAATACCGCTATTTTTGGTGTTAATCTTGGCAGATTAGGTTTTCTATCTCAAGCCGGTGGTGATAATTTAGAATCAGCCGTCGGACAAATTCTTGCTGGAGATTATAAAATTGAAAAACGTATTATGCTCAAGTCGGGTAATATTGTCGCTTTAAATGATTTTGTGGTCAAAGGTGAAGATTGTTCGAGGCTTGGAGGATTTTTACTGGAGATTAACGGACGTTTTGTTTGTGAGTATTTAGCAGACGGTCTGATTATTTCAACTCCCACAGGTTCGACAGCTTATTCAATGGCTGCGGGTGGTCCTATTTTGACTCCAGAATTAGATAATATTACGATAATCCCAATTTGCCCGCATACATTTTCTGCACGACCAATTGTAGTTAGTTCTAATAGTAAAATTGCAATTTCATCTATAAAAACATCTAATTTTAGTGTTAGTGCTGATGGGCAAAAATCACTTTCTGTTACAAATAAAATTGTGGTTGGAAAATCTGAAAATTGTGCTAATCTGGTTCTTTTAAAAGATAATAATTTTTTCACAGTTTTAAGGACAAAATTAAATTGGGGAACATCACCTGCAAATTTCTAGTTTTCTTATATTAAATTTTGTTCATATTTGATTTAATTTTCTTGTACTTTTTCTCTATTTAAAATAATATGTTGTCATATCGAAATAGCTATAAAATTAAGAGGTAAACAAAGTGGAAAATATCGTTTCAGATCTATTTGCAAGCAAGGAAAGTCCAGTTCAAGACAGAGTTATTGGTTCTGGTGCTAATCCTACAAAAATCAAGGTAGTAGGAGTTGGCGGCGGTGGCGGTAACGCTGTTAATCGCATGATTCAGTCAGGACTTTCGGGTGTTGAATTTTGGCTAATGAACACTGATTTGCAGGTATTGTATACCGGTCAGACTAAAAATCGTATTCAACTAGGTTCAAATTCCACACAGGGACTTGGTGCCGGTGGGGATCCGGTTGTTGGCGAGAAAGCCGCTGAGGAGGCACAACAAGAAATAACTCAAGCTCTCGAAGGTTCTGATATGGTATTTATTACGGCTGGTATGGGCGGTGGTACCGGTACCGGTGCTGCTCCTGTCGTTGCTAAAATCGCTAAAGAATTGGGAATTTTGACGATTGCAGTTGTAACAAAACCTTTTTCTTGGGAAGGCAAGAAAAGACAAAACCAGGCTAATGCAGGACTGGATAAGTTGAAAGAATTTGTGGATGCAGTAATTGTTATTCCTAACGATAAGTTATTGCAGGTTGTTGATAGACAGGTTTCTCTACCTGAGTCATTTATTATAGTTGATGAAGTTTTGCTTCGTGGAGTTCAGGGAATATCGGATATTATCACTGTTCCGGGTATAATAAATGTTGACTTTGCAGACGTTAAAACTGTTATGCAGTCTTCGGGTTCTGCATTGATGGGTATTGGTAGAGCTCAGGGTGAGGGTAGAGCTGTTAAGGCTGCACAACAGGCTATTAATTCCCAGTTGCTTGAATCTTCAATAAACGGTGCTTCCGGTGTAATTGTAAATATTACAGGTGGGCCGGATATGGGCATTCATGAAATTAGTGATGCGGCTAGTATTATACATGACGCAGTGCTTGATGATGCGACTGTTATCATTGGTACAGCGGTTGATGAAAAAATTCAGGGTGAAATACAGATTACTGTTATTGCGACAGGTTTTGAGTTGAAATCGAACTTATCTTCGTCTGTTTCTTCATTTGGTGTTGGCAGCGATAGTTCATCTTTGAATGCAGCTGATTTCTTTGCAGGTGCTTTTAATAATCAGCCGAAATCAAGTGTTGATAACTCAAACAGCAATTTCACTAATATTGAAATTCCTGATTTTTTAAAAAGATAGTGTGTTGAATGTTATCATAACTTAAAAAGCAAAGTAGATTTATACTTTGCTTTTTTTATTCGCTCAGGATTGATAAGTTCATAATTTCTATGTCGTCATAGTCTATATGGTCTTTGGCAAACATGTTACGTCCTGTTTTAATCGTAAGTTGGTTTGGAGCATTTGATACTATCAAGCTGTTCGGGATTTTTATTCTCTGGTTATCGCCGTTTATAGTTAATTCCCCAATTTTTTTACCATTAAAATATATTTGAGCGGGTTCAGCATAGGCTCTTGTTGTAATTCTATTTTGTCCCATAGATTTTGCAAGCTTAGTATCAAGCCCTACGATTGAACCTATTACAAGATAATTTGCTCTGTGTTTAGCTTCAGAGTTCATATTAAAATCTTTCGAATAGTATGGTCCTATTGATTTTAGTTTAAAATCAGCAGCATTGGCAGAATTTTTTGAAAAACTGTCATCACCGAGGTGTAAAATTTCAGTGTCAATAGCAATATCCATTGGCTCATTTTTGGCAATTTCAATTTTCATAGGGGTTGCAGCTATGTTAGAACCTTTATTAATGGTGAGAGAAAATGGTCTGTAACCTTCTTTTTCTATGTTTAAAATTGTTGGTTGCTGTATTTGTACATTAGGAAGCTCAAAATTTCCATTTGCATCAGTGTAAGTACGAAAATTTTTTTGAGGAATACTTATTTTGGCAAATTCAACTCCATTCTTTGTTTTTGAGTCAATTACTTGATTGCTTTGGTTTTGATCAATTTTTGTTACTTCACCGGTATAGGTTGTTGCAAGTGACATTTGAGAAAATGTTAGTATAGTAATTAAAAGGTAAATGTATTTTTTCATATAATTTATATCTTATATTCGTTAAAAAAAAATATTAGACGATTGTTTAATAATGATGAACAAATATTATTTAAAAAAGTTCTTGAAAAATAATATTTTTCTGTTAGAATTATATTATAGAACGTCAAGCCGGTGTGATGGAATTGGTAGACGTGCCAGACTCAAAATCTGGTGAGGATCACACCTCGTGTCGGTTCGACCCCGACCACCGGCAAACTAAAGAAGCTCCCTTTGGGGGCTTTTTTAGTTTATGGTCATGGTGAAGAACGGATATATTCGGTTCGATCTGCAAGCAGATGCTGAAAAGCTGGGCGTTGAAACCTGCCTGATTAAAATGAAAAAATATCTTCTCTAGTGTAGTCAAAATGCCTATCTCGATCTTCTATTTCTTTTAACATTCTTGGCTGTGAAAGCTTTTCCAAGGCATTTGGCATAAATTTCGTTTCTTGTTCAGATTTTATTTGGGGAATGTTAATAGTCCTTACTTCGTGGGGGAAAAATCTAAGATGAACATTTTGGCTTATATTCTGAGATACATTATTTTTTGAATAATCTTTTATTTTTTCAAATTGTGATATTGCTTGTGCTTGATTAGATGCACTAAAGTGACCGTTCGAGTCAGATACGTTTTTTGTGTAATGACCGCTCCACATTATTATTCCATTTATGTTATCTGTTAAAACGGTATTTATTTTAAGTTCAAACGGATAGGTAAATTTAAATGCACTTGACAATTCAAGTATATCCCACAAATCACGTTTTATAGTCGATTTGTCTGTTGTTGAGTATGAGGAAATCAGAAGTGTTGATTTCCCCCCAAATGTATCTGACAAAATTTTTAGAGTTTCAAAATCAACCTTGTTAAAATTTTTATAATTATCAAGCATGCTTTTTGTTTTATTTTTCAATTCTGTGTTTTTATTTAATACAGATCTTATATAAGCAATGTTGTTTGCTTGAATATTTTTATATGAATTTAAATTATTTACTACATCCTGAGCAACAATTTCTGAAGCTTCGGGAAAACAAAAATAATTGTCGCAAACTTCAAATAAATTTGTAGGAAGCACCAGAACATCAAATTGTACAGACCACGTTTTTATCGGAGTTAATATTAAAACCAACACAGTAAAAAATAATTGCAAAAGTTTTACTTTCATACGCAAATTATAGCATAATTTGAAATAATATGTTATAATAAATTTATGAGCAGGGATCTTGCAAATATTTTGGGATTTAATGTGGATATGTATAGCTTTGAGCAGGCTGTTGACTATGCATTTTATAACCCCGGTCAGGTTGTTACGATAAATCCGGAGATGATTGAATTTGCGTTGAAAAATCCGGATTTTGCAAAAATAATTAGTGATGCTGAACTTGTTGTTCCTGATGGTATTGGTGTTGAGTTAGGTTTAAGAATATTAGGGCATAAAGTTCATAGAATTGCCGGTATAGAGTTGGGTCGAGAACTGATTATTAAGTTTTTTACAGAAAATAAACGTATTGCTTTAGTAGGTGCAAAGCCTGAGGTTGTTGCTCTTGTTGTAAAAAATCTTAATGAAGAATTTAAAAATATAAATATTGTTTATTATCATGACGGGTATTTTGACGATGATGAACAAATACTTGATAGTGTTTCAAGTTCATCTGCTGACCTGGTTTTAGTTGCTTTGGGTTCTCCCAAACAAGAATATTTTATAAATAAGCTTAAAAAACGGATGCCTGAAACGACAATGATAGGTCTCGGTGGAAGTTTTGATGTGTGGGCAGGTGTTGTCGAAAGGGCTCCTAAAATTTATCAAAATTTGGGTCTGGAGTGGCTTTATAGGGTAATAAAAGAGCCAAAGAGATTTAGGAGAATTTTCCCGACTTTGCCGCTGTTTGTTTTAAGAGTTTTAAAAGAAAGGTTTTGTAAAAATAAATGAAATTAAGCGAATCCGAAATAAAGAAAATTGAAGAACTTTGTCTTGAAAATAGAAAAAACATATTAGATATGGTTTATACGGCAGCTTCCGGTCATATAGGCGGTTCGCTTTCTTCTTGTGAAATCATGACTGTTTTGTTTCATAAATGTATGAAGCATGCATTAAATGGTAAGTTGTCTAAAGATTATAATCAAAGAGATCGCTTTGTACTGTCAAAAGGTCATGTTTCTCCCATATATTATTCAGTGTTGTCACAATTAGGTTTTATAAACAAATCTGAATTAAAAACCTTTAGAATGCTTGGTTCAAGACTTCAGGGACATCCTTCTTTATGGTGTCCAGGTGTTGAAGTTGCAACAGGATCTTTGGGGCAAGGATTATCTATTGCCTGCGGGATTGCATTATCTTTGAAAATGGACAAAAATCCGGCTAAAGTTTTTGTTCTACTTGGTGACGGTGAACTACAAGAAGGCAATGTTTGGGAAGCTTTTATGCAGGCTCCTGCCAGAAATTTAGATAATATTATTGCTATAATTGATAGAAACAGGTTACAGATTGATGGTTGTACTGAAGATATAAAACCGCTTGATAATCTTGTAGATAAATTACATGCTTTTAACTGGAATGTTATAGAAATTGATGGACATAATATTGCCCAAATTTTTGATGCTATAGAAAATGCTAAAAAGGCAAATTCTCCTACAGTTATTGTTGCCAACACAATAAAAGGTAAGGGAGTAAGTTTTATGGAAAATAATGCTGGCTGGCACGGAAAAGCTCCGTCAAAAGATGATTATGAAAAAGCTATATTGGAATTAAAATGAAAGTGAGGAATAATGAGTATTTTAAAAAATAAAAAGTTCGGTTTTACGCTTACGGAAATTTCCATCGCAATTTTAATTGTTGGAATTTTGACGGCGGTGACTTTACCTGTTATTCGTAGTCAAATGGGAAAATCGGATGAATATTCCTATTATCTGGCTTACAAAACTGTAGAGAAAATAGGTGGTCAAATTGCGGCACTAGGTGATCCGGATTATGACACGTCTTATTTACCGGGTAATTCCTCAAAAATAGCGTCTGTGAATAAAACTAAAAAAACTCATAAAAACAAATTACATTCTTTTATAGCAACTTTACCTTCAAAAATTGCAAATACTGAACTTATAATTTTTAAAACATTGTTCCCAAAAGCTTACGCTGATGAGACTGTATATGAAAACGTATTTGATGAGTCATCTTTTGATGATTTGAAAATAGAAATCGATGTGTGCATAAATAATAAAACTGATATACTAAAATCTGAAGCACAGGGTACTGAAGGCAGTGAAGATTATGTTCCGGCACAGTATTATACAAAGGAAGATTTTGGATGTGAGCCAGGAACTGGTACGATTGATGAAAACGGCAATATGTCTGATGACTATACTGACGCGAACATGACTTCAGCTCAGATCGCTCAGCAGGATATATTATCTTTGTATTCTAACTCAAAGTGTACAATGCCGAGTGATAAAATAACAACAGCAAAGGATGATGATGGTAATGATGTATTTGTTGGGCTAAGTTCAGCTGAGGTAAATTCTGTGCGTAACAGTACTGCGAAGCAGTATTGTGAAAATATTATGGCTACCCGTTGTAAAGAAGATAATGGTGATGCATCTAATATTATTTATGAGGAAGAAACTACAGAAGGTGGTACAGACGAAGATGGAGATTATGATGCCGAAACAACTCACGTTTGTAAGATCAAAGTTACATATTCTACAGCCTCATCCGGATTTAATAATTATGGGGCAACGTACTATCCACCTGCTGTTTCTGCTGATGCTTGTTCTGCGACCAATGGCTATTATAATATGAGAAATGGAGCTCCTACGGTAACAGTGAATGATGGTGGAACTATAAAAAGCGGACAAGCTACTGTTAGCTGTATGTGTGATAATAATCACCCTGAACCTTCGTACGACAACAGTCGTGTGTGCTGTCAAACCCCTCCAAGTGGTTATACTGCGTACGGTTATTTGAATACGGATAATACTTGCAAGACTTGTAAAGGAGATTTTAATTATACAACCGAGACCTGCTGTCCTGATTACTCAAATTACGATGCAGCTTCAAATAAATGCAAGTGTGTACGTGGTTTTGAAATGAATGAAGCCGAAACTGCATGTGTAAGAACAGGTGATTGTCCTCCTGGTATGAAATTCGATGAAACAGCACAGGCTTGTGTGCCGGCTCCGTTTGTTTTAGAAGCAAAAAAATTGTGTAATCTTGTCGCAGATAACTGGAATATTTCATCAAAACACTGCGATATATTTGATAATAGTTCTAATAAAGGTTCGGATGGAGAGCATTTCTATAAAGATTTATATGATGCGGTTGCTCAAAAAAATTCTGCCTATGATTCAAATGTCTTAAATTCTATAAATGCTAAAGAGGGTGCATTTAACTCGATAACTCCAAACATTGTATTCTCAAATGGCTTAAAGATGTGGATTTTGGCTGATAGAATGGCTTCTTTACCTGGATTGACATTCGACCCGTCAATTACTTCAAAAAATCAAAATATATGTGTGGATTTGGATAAAGCAACAGAAGGTGGTTGTAATGCTGCAAGCGGTTATTTCTGCGGTAACGAGCTTCATTGCTTCACTTTAGCAAATGGTTTATCTGATATGACCGATGCAAGGAATTGCTGTTCATCTTTTGTTACTCCTACAGGTGAGGCTGATAATAGAGCTATGGCAATTAGCGGTTTTGTTATCTATGTAGATATAAATGGTAATAAGGGTGATGGTACACTTTGGAAGGACGTTTTCCCATTCTATGTAGCTACTACAGGCAGAGTTTTCCCTGGGTATCCGCTAGATGCAACAGGTGCTAATGTAGGTGGTAATAATCCGGCATTTTTATCTTCAAGTGTATACTACTATAAGCCGGATACATCTTCTAGAAAACGTGAAGTTGTTTATTCCGGGATTTCTTATGCACAGGCTGTATGCAAGGCAGGTATTATAAGCAAATATGCTCCATATTGTCTGGAAAACAATATCGGACCGGTGGATGGACCTAGTTCAAATCCTTGTTTTTCAAATAAATGTTACATTACTGTTAAAAAGAAACATTCGTTCTTGTAATAGCAATAGTTTATATAATTGTCCGAAAGTAATTTCGGACGATTTTGTGAGGTATGTATGATTAGTGACAAATTGAATAATCTGAGTTTCTATAAGTTTCCAAAAGAAGTTGTAGATTTTGTAAATAATTTAAGCTCTGAAACGGCTTTAGGCAAGTACGTTATATCTGATGACATTTATGCTAATGTTGAAGAATATTTTACAAAAGAAGTTACAAATGCAAAGTTTGAATCCCATAAAAAGTATCTTGATATTCAAATTTTATTGAAGGGGAAAGAGAAAATTTCTTATGCTCCCGTAGATGAATTAAATATTTTACAAAATTATGATGAAAATAGGGATATAGTTTTTTATTCTGATAACGTTGAAAATGTTCCCTATATCACACTTGATGGTTCAAATTTCGTTGTACTGTTTCCTCACGAAGCACACGCACCGCAAATTAGCCTCAATGAAAGTATGAAAGTTTTGAAAGTTGTTGTGAAGATGAAAATCACTTCTTAAGCTTTTGCGGATAGATATTCCATTCTATTTCAGGATTTTTACGAAACCAGGTTAGCTGTCTTTTAGCATAATTACGTGTATTTTGTTTCAGTTTTTTAACAGCTTCATCTATAGAACATTCCTTATCTAAGTACGATAGAATTTCTTTGTATCCTATTGTATTAACAATATTATGTATTTTCCCGTGTTGTTTAATCAGTTTTTTTGTTTCTTCAATAAGTCCATTTTCTATCATTTTATCAACACGTTGCTCAATTCTTTCATAAAGTATTTCTCTGTCAAAATTTCTTCCAATCCACTGAACATCAAATTCAGCAGCCTTTATACCTCGAACTTTGTCAAGAGTTTGACCTGTAATTTCAATTATTTCTAATGCACGAATAATCTTTTTTTTGTCTGCACTTTTAATCTCTTGTGCTGCTTTTGGGTCTTTTTTTGAAAGAATTTCAAATAGTTCTTCACTTGAATAATTGTTTAGTTCATTTCGTTTATCCCAATTCGGTGGAATACTAGGAAGCGAAAAATTTTTTAGTAGAATATCAGTATAAAGACCAGTACCGCCTACTACTATGGGCGTTTTTCCACGAGAAGCTATTTCGTAAATTTTTTCTTTAGCTTGTTTTTGATAAAGCCCTACAGAGTACTCAAATTCCGGTTCTACAATATCTATCATATAATGCGGTATTCCGCATTGCTCGTCGCTGGTTGGTTTTGCTGTTCCAATGTCCATCCCTTTATAAACAAGTCTGGAATCAGCAGATATTATTTCTCCATCAATTTTTTTTGCAAGTTCGATTGAATAAGCAGTTTTCCCGCTTGCCGTAGCTCCAACAATTGCAATAACTTTAATCTTCTTTGAGGAACATTGTTTCATAGTAAGAGAATAATAGCACAACAGTGTATAGTATGAAATAATAAGAAATTATAAGCACCATAAAATACAATACCGGATTAATCATTAATATTGCATTTGTAACGCAAGTAACAATATATAAAATAACCAAAAATGAAAATAATAAAGTATATTCCCAACTAAACATAAATATTTTTTGGATAGAAATTTTCAATGCTCTGTATGGATCTTTTTCTCCATAAACAACTTCCGGTATCCATAAAAGTCCAAAAAATGAAACAAATAAAGTTACCAAACCTAACAATATGTACCAACAATTTAACGCAACAAGTTGTACATTTGATAATTCCATTATTTCATTAAAAATTTCTTCACTGGACATAAAAGAGTATCCAATACCCAAAGTCGTCAAATCAAGTGGACTAACGTATTTAGATACAAAAAAATTGATAATTGTTGCTGCTACTGTATAAATTGCAACAAGTACCAAAGATATCCCGCATAGAGGGAAAAACAACCTTCCAATGCCTTTAGGGAAATGAAGAATCAAATTTATTAAAGCTTTCGCTCTATCCTTATCAAAAATAAAAACATGTGAAGTCAAATTCAACGCTTGTTTTACCATATAAAACCAGGCAGATAAAAAAGCATTAATAAGGATTATAAAAGTACATAGTCCGACCAAAAGCTTGGGAACAGTGTCAATAGAAATTCTTGCATAGCCGCTATACCAGCCAATAATAGATAAAAATATAATCATCGGTGCCACCAGAATTATGCAATCATTTGTCTTAAAAAAAGAATTTTTGAAAAGTTTAAACATTTGCCTTTTGTTCCATTTGCTGTTTTCTCTTACGTCTTCTCATAAGATCGACAAAAGCCTCTATTCTCGTAATATAACCAGCTCGACCTGTTTGTTCATCCATAATCAAAGTTAATATCGGTATCTGGCAATTTTCACGCATAGCAGGGAAAATATTCTGAGACATAATCTCAGGCATACACGTAAATGGGCTTATGTGTATAATTCCATCAGCACCACGCTCATTTGCATATGCAACATCAGAAACACATTCTAGTGAATCACCACCTATATCACGCATAAGGTAAGGCTTTGCAAGTCGCATAGCTCTTTGTAGATGTGTTTCACCTTTCCTAAATATTTTAGGAATTATAGCATCCTTTAAAAAACTTGTAATTGTCAAGCTTCTGCGAACTTGAACCCCCATTCTCCCAAGTTCTCTTTCTATGCCTTGATTGGAAAATTCATCATTTACAACGTATATTTCACCTGTGATATCGACATGAAGTACATCACGTTTAGGGTCAATCTCAACTTTTGCCATTTCATCATTAACTAGCTTTTGTGCTTGTTTTAATCCTTTAAAGGTATCATTTTCATCAATGTATTTTATCGCTTTAAGGTAATGTTTTTCTGAATCTCCTGTATGAATTTCTCTGGCACGATAATAAGAATGTTTTGTTTCCAGGCTATCAAGCATAAAAACTTTAACCATTGCAATGAGTATTGCATGCAAAAATAAAATAGGATTATTTCGACCGCTAACTGTTTTTAAAAAGTTATACATCCCTTTAATACCGTCATACAGTTGTAATTCAACATATTTAGTTTCATACCCAAGGTCATGCAATGCATTTGCAATACATTTGCCATATTCTCCTAATCTGCAACACCCCGGAGATGCCAGCATTGCAACATAATCAGCTCCTCCATCAATTGCTTCTATAAAATTCCCTAAAATTAATTTGTACGGAAGACAAATTGCTTCAGGCGAATGTTTTGTCCCCAAAGAGAGAGTCTTTTTACTTGTATACGGTTCTACGTAAGGTTCACAACCTATAATTCGCAAGGCTGCTGACCAAGCTATACTCACTGTTCCCATATGAGGAAATGAAACTTTTTTCTTTTTAATTTGTTCTGGCATATTAATTTCCTTCGGTAAATTTTAAATCAGGGTGACGAGCCGCCGTAACTTCATCAATTTTTCGGACCGGTGTGGTATGGGGTGAAGACAAAATATATTCAGGGTTATTTTTGCATTCATCAGCAATTTTTATCATTGTATTGACAAAATCATCCAGTACCTCCTTGTTTTCCGATTCCGTAGGTTCAATCATAATTGCCTCGTGAACAATTAGAGGAAAATAAACCGTAGGTGGATGAGTATTTGAGTCCATCATTGCTTTTGCAATATTCAAAGTTGAAATACCATTTTCATGTTTTTGTTTTTCTCCAGACAATACAAATTCGTGCATGCAAGGAACATCATACGGTAAATCATAGTAAGTTTTTAATTTTTCTTTAAGATAATTCGCATTCAATACAGCATTTTCTGAAGCATTTTTTAAATTTTTACCAAGCATAAGTATATATGCATAAGCTTTTACAAATACTGAAAAATTGCCGTAAAAATCCTTTACACTACCAATTGTATGTTTTAAATCGTAATTTCTAAAATATTCTTTCCCATTAAAATCAACCAAAGGTGTTGGTAGATAATCCTTTAGTCGCTCGGTTACGGCAACAACACCGGCACCTGGACCACCCCCTCCATGAGGAGTCGAAAAAGTTTTATGTAAATTTAAATGTACTACGTCAAATCCCATGAGTTTTGGGTTCGTATAGCCCATAATCGCATTAAAATTTGCTCCATCGTAGTATAAAAGGGATCCGTTTTTATGCATCAGATTAGATATTTCTTCGACACCTTCTTCAAAAAGTCCAAGGGTGTTAGGGTTAGTCATCATGATTGCCGCAACATCACCATTCAAAACTTCTTTAAGTGCTTCAATATCAACCTGCCCTTTATCGTTTGATTTAATTGAAACAACATCAAATCCCGCCATTTTAGCACTGGCAGGATTAGTACCGTGTGCAGAATCCGGAATAATAACCGTTTTTCTGTTTTCGCCGATTGTATCAAAATATTTTTTAATAATCATCATGCCGGTCATCTCACCGTGAGCACCGGCAGAAGGTGCCAGAGTTAAAGCATCCATCCCAGTAATTTTGAGTAAGGCTGATTGTAAATTATACATCAACTTCAATGCTCCCTGAGCTTTGTCATCACCAACATTAGGATGAATATTAAAACCCTCAAGTGATGCTAAAAATTCATTAACCTTAGGGTTATATTTCATCGTACAAGATCCAAGAGGGTAAAACCCTTTTTCAATACAAAAATTTAGATCAGATAGTTCTTTATAATGCCGCATAGCCTCAAGTTCTGAAACCTGTGGAAGTCCAATTTCACTGTCTCTGAAAAATTCTTTCGATATAAAATCAATGTCCTCAACGTTATCTGCAAGATTAATCCCGTTAGATCCGTTGCTTTTTTCAAAAATGGTTTTCATTTTATATAACCCCCTGCCTTGCAAGATCTTTTTTTACTCTATCAAGCCCTGTTTGAATAATCCTTGATATTCTTGATTGAGAAATATTATATTCCTCTGCAATTTCTCTAAGTTTTTTCTCTTTAAAAAACTTTTGTTCAATAAGCTCTTTTTCTCTTGGAGGAAGCTTTTCTATAGCTTCTAGTATTCCATGCTTCAGTTCGGCAAACGCTATATTTTCCTCAGGAGTTCTGTCGTTAGATTTTATTTGAGTGGGAACTTCCGCTTCTTGAAGTTCGTCAATTGAAAGGATATTTTTATATACGTCAGCTCTTAACTCTGCATCTGCGGTTTCTTTTTCTTCAATATCGTCATCGATTTTATTTTTTAAGGTGTACCATTTGTATCTGCGACGAACCTCGTTTCTTATAGCCCACTTTATGGCAGTGGAAAGGTAAGTGTTGTTATAACTTTCCGGTGAATTATGTTTAAACAGCGTGTAAAGTGCGTATGTTCCAATATTCACAAGCTCAGGCAGCTCAATCAAATGAGATGATGAAAACTTTTGGTACTCTACTTTTGCTATAACATCTATTAGCTCTTTGTAATCCTTAAGTTTCGCATTTATATCTACTGGCATTATAAAATAACCCTAATACTATTCACGTTTACATTCTATCAGAAAAATTCTTATATGACCAGCTAATGTAATTTTCCTTAACATAATTTATGCTCAGTATAAAAGGAGGAAAATTATGAAAGTTTTATTCTGTACAGATGGTTCTAAAATAAGCTTTGATGCACTTGCTGATTTTTTACATTGGGTAAACGATGTAACCGTAGACATTATTAGTGTTGCTGATTGGAGCTTTTTACCCGATGCAGTTACGGTTGAAGGTACTGATTTCGCTGTAAAATGTGCTAATTCCGCAGATTCCATTTTAGATTATGCCGAAAACTTTTTGATTGAAAATAATATTTCAGTTGGTGAAAAAATAAAAATGTGTGGTGTACCTGTCGATTCAATTTTAGAAAAAGAAGTATGTGGTGAATATGACTTTATCGTTTTGGGATCAAATGGTAAACGCGGGTTTAAGAAGTGGTTAGGTTCGGTATCGCAAGAAATTGCGAGTGCATCTGCTTCTTCTATATTTATATCAAAAGGTCTGGCTAATTATGATAGAGTCCTTTTCACTTTGGATGCTTCTGAGCTTAGTGAAAAGGTCGTTTTAGAATGTCTTAATAAATTGAATTTTAGTGGTAAATCTATAACTTTACTAACGGTGTATGAAATTCCTGAATACATATTTTTAGAAGGAAGTGTAGATTCAAATTGGGTAATTGATGTTGAACGAAAGCAAAAACAAGAATCTCTAGCTTTGCTTGATAAATATGAAAAGATGTTTAATGATTATGGACTTAAAATTTACACAAAAGCGGCGTTGAAAGGTAACCCGCATCAAATGATAGTAAAATATGCACACAACAATGATATTGACCTTGTCATTACAGGAATTAGAAATAAAAAATACTATTCAAGATTTTTTATTTCGTCTGTTAGCAAAAGGGTTTTAGAAAATGTTAACTCAGATGTTCTAATTATTCGCCCTTAGTACTCAACTGTTAAAAGACCATTTTTCAAAGTAGCTGTTCCTCCATATGGGACGGTTACTTTTTTCTTTCCGTGAGATATAGGGTAGTAGCCTATTACCGGTATGTTATGTTCTTTTTCAATTTCATTAAATAGTTCGGTTAACTGTTCTGTGTCTTCAATATCAAGAAATTCCCCGAGTATAATAACTTTTACATTTTCTTTAAATTCTTTAATGTTAAAAAGCTGTGTAAAATACCTGTCAATTTTGTAAATCGGTTCATTTAAGTCTTCTGCAAAAAACATGAAAGATTCATTTGGAATGAAATCTAAACCCGATAAAGATGCAAATGTCGCAAGATTTCCTCCAATCAAAATTCCTGAAAACTTGAACTCAGAGGGATTTTTTCTCATAGGAGTAATTTGTATTATATTAGATTTCAATGTGTTCCAAAAATTCGACACTGTAAAGTTATCAATACTTTCAGTTTGAAAATCACTTTTTACCATTGGACCTGAAAATGTTATCAAACCGGTTCTTTTAAATATCATTGCAGAAAGTGCCGTAATATCTGAATATCCGCAGAAAATTTTTGGGTTTGCTTCTATTAAGCCGTAATTAATCTTGTTTAATAATCTTATTGCACCATAGCCACCTCTTGCACAGAGTACCGCATTGACATCTTTATCTAAAAACGCTTCATGTAAATCTGCTAATCTTTCTTCATCAGATCCTGACATATACCTGAGTTTCTTTTGAATATTTTTCCCAACTTTTACTCTGTAGCCCTGAAGTTCAAAGTATTTTTTTGCATTTAAAATTTTTTCATATTCAATATAGCCGGATGGTGCAATAATTTTTATGGTGTCACCTTCTTGTAGCTTTTTTGGTTTAATTAAGTTCATATATTAACCCTTTTTAAAAATTATCTGATATAATAACTCTATCATGAATAAAAATTACATCCCTTTGTATAGGAAGTACCGTCCACAAACTTTGGAACAAATTGTTGGGCAATCTCATATTAAAAAAGCACTTTCTAATGCTATTCAAACAGATAGAATTTCTCACGCGTATTTATTTACCGGACCGCGAGGCACAGGCAAAACTTCGACGGCAAGAATATTCGCAAAGTCTTTAAATTGTAAAAATGGTCCTACGGTTGCCCCTTGCAATGAGTGTGAAAATTGTGTAAATATAACCAATTCGGTTCCTATTGATGTAATTGAAATTGATGCTGCCAGCAATCGTTCTGTTAATGATGCTGATGATATTATTCAAAAAGTTGCGTTGGCTCCTGTTCACAGCAGATACAAAATATATATTATCGATGAAGTTCATATGCTTACGCCGCAAGCTTTTAACGCACTATTAAAAACTCTGGAAGAACCACCTGAAAATGTTATATTCATACTTGCAACGACTGAAGTTCATAAGGTCTTGGATACTATAAAAAGTCGCTGTCAAAGATTTGACTTTAAGCGTATAACTACTGAAGATATCGCAAAACATTTACGTTATATTTCAGATAAGGAAAATATAAATATAACTGACGATGCTTTAAGTTATATAGCTCAAAACTCTGCCGGTGGTATGCGAGATAGTATCGCATTATTGGATCAATTGAGTGTTTTAAATTCTATAGATGAAGCTATTTCAGTCGATGATATAAATAAACTTTTGGGGCGTTTATCTTTTGAATTTCTTAATTCTTTGTTCGTAAAAATTGCAAATTCTGATCAAAATGGAGCGTTAGAAATCCTTAATTCTATATACGATCAAGGTAATGAGCCTGTCCAAATTCTTTCTAATTTTTTAGAATACCTTAGAAATGTTTTGGTTATAAAGTCTGTTGGAGCAAGCGATTCTGCTAAAATAGTTCAAATAAATGAGTCTCAAATTTCTATTGCAGTAAAGTCGGTAGAAAATATAGAAGTTCATCAAATTGTTGCTTTGACTGACAAATGTGCAAATTATATCAAAGAATTAAAATTAACTTCAAATCCTAAACTCTGGCTTGATATCGCAGTTTTGGATATGGCGAATTTGGCACAAAATACAAAACTTTCTGATTTGCAGTCAAGATTGTTTGCATTAGAGGGTGGTGAAGCTCCAAAAATGGTGAATGTTTCAGCTTATAACACTCCTCCTTCACCAGTTTTTAAACAGCCGCTTCAAACTCCACAACCTTCAGTGAAGTCTGCGGATAAAATTGAACAGCCGCAACAAAATGTGTCTGAAATTACAAAGCAACCAGCAAATGAAAGCATTTCAAGTCCTGTTAATACTAATAATATAGACAGTCTTTGGAATAAATTTTTAGATAGTATTTCGAGTATTCCTACAAGAGCAATTCTATCTCAGCAAGGTTTTCCGATTGTAATAAAGCCTGATGAAGTTATTATTGCTGTTAAAAGTGAAAATTGGCTTAAAAAATTTACTCAAGAAGATAATTATCACAAGTCCATTGCAGCGGCTGCAAAGGCAATATTCAATACAGAACCGAAATTAACCTTACGTTCTCCACAGGCAGGGGATGCTAAATTAAAAAAAGAACAGTCATTCTCGTCTGATACTCAACAAGTTGAAGAATCGGTACCTCCAAAAGTTTTGAATTTTAATCCTTCAACTGAAGATGAATTTGTGGATGAAAAAGTCAATACCATTACGCCTAAAATGGAAACAAGACCGGATAGTTCGTTTCATTCCGATAATGTAAATATGGTTATGGACTTGTTTGAAGGAAAATTAATAGAGTAATTAATTATAGATTTTTTTATTCAAGTCCGATTTTCTTAGTCGAATATTTTCCGGAGTAATCTCAACAAGCTCATCATCAGAAATGTATTCTAGAGCTTCTTCCAGTGTTAATATTCTTGGTGCTTGCAGGGTAACCATCACATCCGCTGTAGAACTTCTCATATTCGTCAATTTTTTAGTCTTGCAAATATTTACCGTTATATCTTGAGGTTTGTTTCCTTCACCTATAATCATACCGCGATAAACTTTGGTTTTTGGGGTAATAAAGAAAACACCACGATCTTCAAACTGTGCTAATGCATAAGGAATAGCTTCTCCTTGCTCATGAGCAATGATAGAGCCGCTGCGTTGACGATTTATATCTCCTGCATATGGTCTGTAATGAAGAAATGTATGGTACATTATACCTTCACCGCGAGTCATTCTTATAAATTCACCTCTAAAACCAATTAAACCACGTGCGGGAATGTGGAATGTCATATGAGTTCTTCCTTTAGCCGATTGCATATCTTTCATTTCAGCCTTTCTACCCGCCAATCGCTCGATAGAACTGCCGGCATACTCATCTGGAACATCAACAATAAGATTTTCGTATGGTTCGCATTGTTCTCCGTTTATATTTTTAAATATAACCTCAGGTTTTGAAACTGCAAATTCATAGCCTTCACGACGCATTGTTTCTATTAAAATACTCAAATGTAACTCACCACGACCTGAAACCTTAAAACAGTCAGTAGAATCTGTGTCCTCAACTCGTAGACTTACATTTTTTTCAAGCTCTGTATAAAGTCTTTTCCTAAGTTGACGTGAGGTCACAAACTTCCCTTCTGTACCGGCAAATGGACTGTCATTTACTGAAAAATTCATCTGTAAGGTCGGTTCGTCAACTTTTATTAAAGGTAAAGCCTTAGGATTTTCAGGGTCACAAAGAGTTTCTCCTATCTGTATATCAGAAAAACCGGCTATACCAACAATATCACCGGCACTTGCTTCTTGAATTTCTGTTCTACCAAGATCATGAAAGCCAAATAATTTTGTGATTTTGCTTTTCGATTGAGTTCCATCAGCTTGAATATGACAGACTATGTCTTGCGAATGAACTTTCCCTTGTGCAATTCTTCCTATAACTATCCTTCCCACATATTCGTTATAGTCAAGAGTTGTGGCTCTAAATTGAAAAGGAAGGTTTTCATCGCCTTCAGGAGGCTGTATATTCTCTAAAATACAATCCAAAAGCGGTATCATATCCTTGCGTTCATCTTCTAGATCATTTATCGCAAAACCTTGCAAACTACTTGCAAAAATAAATGGAAAATCAATCAAATCTTGTCTTTCGGTTAGTTCTGTAAATAAATCAAAAACCTTATCTAAAGCTGTCAAAGGTTCAGCAGCCGGTTTATCAATTTTGTTTATAACAACAATTATTTTTAAACCCAGTTCTAAAGCTTTTGAAAGCACAAATCTTGTCTGTGGCATAGGACCTTCGGCAGCATCAACAATCAATAAAGCTCCATCTACCATACCAAGTACACGTTCTACTTCGCCACCAAAATCAGCGTGTCCCGGTGTGTCAACAACATTAATTTTTGTCCCCTTGTAATTTATCGAAATATTTTTAGAAAGGATTGTTATTCCACGCTCCTTTTCAAGTTCATTACTATCAAGTACACGTTCTTCTACGTGTTGATTATCCCTAAAAACGCCCGCTTGTTTAAGTAAGCAGTCAACTAACGTTGTTTTACCGTGGTCAACGTGTGCAATTATAGCTATATTTCTTATGTTTTCATTACAAGTTGTCATACATACCGCCAATCGTTATATTCGTTTAGTGTAATTCTTACACTTGTATATTAAAACAATGAGTTTATAAAATCAAGCTTTATTTTTGTAAGCTATTAAGGAGGAAGAAAGACAAATTAACCCAAATAACATACCAAAACACATTGTTAAATGGTATGAATTTAAAAAAGCTTGTTTGTAAGTTTCACCACTTTGCAAAAAATTATTTTTAAAATTATCAAACAATGTTATAGTGACTGCAACTCCAAGAATGTTACCAAGGTTCCGTGAAAGTGAGAGTATTCCGCTTGCAATACCAAGTTCAGATTTGTTGACACTTGTTATTATAGCTGTATTAGATGGGGATTGAAAAAATCCATTGCCGCACCCCATTACTACAGAAGCAAACACAATTTGCCAAATTTGAGTTGATGTGTTGAAAGTTGTAAAAATAACCAGTGCGAGTATATAAATACTTGATCCTATGGCAGTAAGTTTTCGACTTCCGTGTTTACCGGCATAAGCACCGGCAAAAGGGGCTATTGCTGAAGAAGCAATTGAATATGGTAATATTAAAAAACCAGTCAGTAAAGCATTATGTTGCATTATTTCTTGTAAAAAAAGCGGTAGTAAAATCCCGTTAGTAAACATTGTCATATACGAGGTCATAACTGCTATATTGCCAAAAGTGAATGATTTAATTTTGAACATATTAAAATTTATCATTGGATAATTTATTTTTTTATCTCTGAAATAAAACAAACCGCCAAATAATAATGTTAAAATACCTAAAATTATGATTTTCAGTGATTTCCAACCCCAGTTATGACCTTCAGAAATTGTTAATAAAAGAGCAAATAATGCAATTGAAAAATATATAAAACCCTTGTAATCAAATTTGAAATATTTTTTCTTAGCGAATGTCGGCAAAAGTCTATAAGAAAGTATTCCGCCTAAAATTGCAAATGGAATCGAAGGTAGAAATATTGTTCTCCAGCCAAAAAAATGTATAAATGCTCCTCCAATTGCCGGGCCACTCATGCCTCCTACCGCGACTAAACAGGCATTAAGCCCTAAAGCTTTACCTCTATTTTCACCTTTAAATAACGTTGCAATAACTGCCGGTCCGTTGGCGATCATTATAGATGCACCTATTGCTTCTATACAGCGAAAAACAATGAGTGTTGTAAAATTCGGCGTAAATACATTGAGCAAAGCCCCTAACGCAAAAATAAAAAAGCCTGAAGAATAAACTTTATTTTTGGGGAAAATATCTCCGAGTTTACCAAAAAATGGTAAAAAAACAGTTAATACAAGCATATAAGCAATCATCACCCATTGAACTTGGACAAGAGAAATACCAAGTCCCTGCGAAATCGGGTAAAGTGCCAATTGTACCGTAGTTGAATCAAGCATTCCAAGAAAATTACCCAAGATTACAAATAAACAAATTATCCATTTTATTCGTATTTGTTTCATGCTGCACTGAGTATAACATGATAGAAGGTGATATTTTGTAAAGTTTTGTGATAGCTGAAATAACTCCATAGGGTGGTATTTTTAATTTCCGGTTGAATAAAACTTACTATTATGGTATAATAATATTGTTAACAGTATATGCTGGAGTTTTATGAGGATGATTATAAATAAGGGAAGTAAATCTGCCTTTTCGTTAACGGAATTGTTGATTGTATTAATGATCATAGCGGTGCTGTTTGCTGCACTCGCACCTATAATGACAAAAAGGAAAGTCGTTGGTGGGGACTGGTCTAATGAATCTGTTTGGAATTATGTAACTGGTGACCCTAATAGGGATTCATATTTTGATCCGCAAATTACATCCTGGCCTTCAATTGCGTTTATTGGTGTAAATCCAGGTGATCTTACTGATGCCAATGATTATAACTATGGTGGTAAATTAACCATCAGAGCAAAGACTAAGCAGCATATGATTCAATTCCGATATGGTAGTGATACCGGTGCAAACACGGGTTCACTATTTATTGATAGAGGTAATATGCTTCTTGGTACAGGGTTTTATAATAGATCAAATGATACAGGAAGTGATGCTTTTGTAAGAAATACCGTACTTGGTTTAAATACTTTTCGTTTACCTAGTAATGCATTAAATCAAAATATGACAACAGTTGGTTCTTTTACGATGTTTGATTCTAGTGCCAGGGGCGGGAGTTCTTTGACGGCAATCGGTACAAATGCGGCTAGAGATTATGGGCTTGATTTCGATGCTACTCCTTCTTGGTCGACATTTGTTGGTGCTAATGCCGGTAGAACCGAAAATGCTCCTGATACAAGTGTTGGGGTAGGTTATAATTCACTGTTTTCACCAAATTTATGGGGTGCTGGTAATACTGTTGTAGGTGCAAATACAGGTAATGGATTAACCGGACGTGCGTCTGCGAATTCCCGTGCGTATCCAAAAGTTTCTGGTGGATACAATGTTATTGGTTCTTCAGGTTATTATGGTACAACTGCTCAGTTAAATACAATTTTAGGTTACGGTACATACGTGAATAAAAATCCGGAAATGTCTTTTATGACTGCCGTTGGATATGGTGCTTGTGATTCGTTTACGGCTGATGTTGGTGTAAGAACTTGTATTGGTTACAAGTCTGCATCAGCAGTTCATGGTACGAATAGTGCAACAGGGGATCCAATGAATGAAAATACCGGCAACTACGTATTTTTGGGTGGAACTCCATATGGCGGCTTTGCCGGTAGATCTGTGCTAGAGGTACACAATATTGCTGGTGGATTTAGTCCTACTAGTAAAGATCCTAATGCAAGTGTAGTTTTAAATTCTAATCTTGTTGTCAGGGGTAGACTTTTTGCACCTGAGACAGCCGGTTATGATGGCAAATTAGCAAGATATGGTTATCGTCCATATGGTTATTTAGATCCTATATGGACTTGTGATAGATTTCTCCTTAAATATTGGGGTTGTGCTTTAACCGGTGGTTGGGCGTTATTTAATAAATCTACCGTATCAAATAATTTTTTATCTGGAGATCAGAATAGTGGGGTTACTAACGCATCTTCATACGGTTTTGTTAATGTTGATGGTTTTCCTAATTTAAAATCTGATATCAGGTTAAAAGAGAATTTATCTAACAATAATGACGGTATTGATAAAATTTTAAATATCGAATCTTATCATTATACCTTTAAAGCTGATGAAAACAGCCTCCCACAGGTTGGTGTTATAGCACAGAAATTACAAAAAATATTTCCAAATGCTGTAAGAAAAGGTGATGACGGGTATTTACGTATTCATTGGGATGAAATGTTTTATGCTTTAATTAATGCTGTAAAACACATAAATGAAAGAGTTGAAAAAATCGCACACGATGTTGCTCAAATGGTTCAAGATGTTGATACTTTAAGTGATAGTAACAAATCTATTCAGAAACGTGTTTCAGATCTGAACGCTAGAGCAGCAAAACTTGAAAAAAAATAAACGGAGTAATTTGTAAATGAAATTATCAAAGAATAAAGCTTTTACTATAGCGGAATTGTTGGTTATGATATCGATACTGACGGTATTGTTCGCGGCATTTGCACCTGTTTTTACGGTTCGTTATAATAATGCATCCTCAGAAGAAGTTTGGAAATTTATTCAAGAAGATACCCAGCATGATGCTTATTCTGATGAAGTGAATAAGTCTTTACCGGCAGAATCTTTTATTGGTGTTACTCCAACAAAGGCAAATGATATTAGCGGTATTTATGCTCCGTATTCAAAAGTAATAATTAGATCTTCTAATGCTCTGTCTTCTTCTAAACGTCAGGCTCAGATTGATTTTCGTTATGGTAACGGGACGGGGGTGCTTATTTCCTCTGTTTTCGCTGGGAATGGCAACATGATGTTAGGTGGTCCTTATAGACGTATTTCTACCGCTCAGGACAATACAGCTTTTGGGTACGGTGCATTGACCAGCTTAACTACAGGTGCAATGAATACTGCTGTTGGTTTTAACGCTTTAAGTTCAATAGCTTCAGTTACTGCTAATACAGCTATTGGTGCATATGCAGGTGGTAGTTCTACTACTCCAACAGGGGGGACATTTATTGGCTCTGAAGCAGGCAGGTTAGCAAAAGCTTATTACAATACCGCTATAGGTACAAAAGCATTATATAATTCTACCCAAGCCAGAAACACTGCTGTTGGTCATACTGCTTTATCTGAATTGGCTTCTGGTACGGGTAATACTGCTTTTGGTTATCAAGCTCTGTCAAAATTGTCTAGCGGAACAGGTAATACTTATGTTGGACCTTATATCTATCCTTCAGGTGATGCAGATAAATCTGGTCTGCAAACAGGCAGCTACAATACGGCAATTGGATATAATGCAGGTAATTTAGGTCTTAATACGAGCTACAAAACTTTTATAGGTTCTTATTCCGGTTCAGAAGAACCTATTAGTGATGGCGATTGGCTATTAAATGATAGCAACGAACGTGTATTTATTGGTGGTAAACCGATAAACAATAATGGAACAGTAACTATTCCTGATAATAAAAAGCTTGGCGGTGTTGCGGTATTGGAAGTACACAATGTTGATAATTCACCTTCTGTTGTAATAAATGGCAATTTAATAGTTAGAGGTCAGTATTACATGTTTGGTGCTCCACCGGAAATAGATGAAGGAACATGGTTCAAATTCCTTAATTTGGAATATTATGTTGATCAGTTGAAAGAATTGTTGAAGCCTAGTACGGATGTTAGTGCTGCATTAATGGCATTTAAAATAACAAAACCTGCCGGAAAAAGTTTTTATGTTATGGCAGGAAATGATGGTTCTGTCGACGATACAGTTAAGGGTAAGAGAGGAAAGTGGCATAAAACACACATTGGACATACCGCATGTTCATGTGCTATTAATCAAAGTGCTATAACTTCTTATGACTGGTTTAATAAAAATTCCGGTGGCAGTGCTGTCACTGTTGATGGTACAAATTTCAAATATGATATTAATACCCCATACCGTGATTTGTCCCTCGGTCAGGATATTAAAGTTTGGAGAAATGTCGATGTAACCGATCGTCATACAACTATTGTTGATGATAAAATTTTTCTAAACGGTGCTCACAACTTGCATGATAGTACATTTAATTATGCTTCAAAAAACGGTGTAATATATTCTTGTTGCCCGATTTTAGTTGAACCGACGGGGCATGGCTATACTGTCTCTGATATAAGATTAAAAAATGTCGAGGCTCCATTTACTGATGGCTTGGAGAAGATTAAAAAGTTAAATGTTTATAATTATACATTTAAGTCTGATCCGTATAAATTGGCACACGTCGGTGTTATTGCACAGGATTTGAAGTCTATTTTCCCTACTGCGGTTCAAAAAACCAAAGACGGATTCTACAAAATTCGTTGGGATGAGATGTTTTATGCTGCAATTAACGCCGTTAAAGAACTAAATACTAAGGTAGAAAATCTTATTGTCAGAGTTCAAAATGACAAAGCAAGGCTAAAAGCCCTAAAAGAAGAAAATGTTCAACTTATTAAAAAGCTTGATGAACTTGAGAGTGAGTTGAGCAAATTAGAAAAATAACAGGATTTTATTTATTAATAAAATAGACACCTTCTTTTCAAAGGTGTCTTATTTCTTGCGAATTTTATTATTTATACGCAGCTGCAACCGTAGGAAAGTGACTGAGCTTTCAAAGTTTCAGCTTTGTCAATGTGTTCCCATGGAACATCTATGTCTGTTCTTCCCATATGTCCGTATGCGGCAAGTAATTGGTAGAATTTACCTCCATTTTTTGCCGGTAGGTTTCTTAAATCAAACTTATTTATAATTCCAGCAGGAGTTAAATCAAAATTTGATGAAACCAGTTTTGAAATTTCTTCGTCAGAAATTTTACCGGTTCCAAAAGTATCAACCATGATTGACAAAGGTTCAGCTACACCAATTGCATAAGCAAGTTCAATCTCACACTTATCTGCAAGACCGGCTGCTACAATATTTTTAGCCACATATCTTGCGGCATAAGCTGCTGAGCGATCAACTTTTGTAGGATCCTTTCCTGAAAAGGCTCCACCGCCGTGTCTTGAATAGCCGCCATAAGTATCAACAATTATTTTTCTTCCTGTTAAGCCTGAATCACCTTGAGGTCCTCCAATTACAAATCTGCCTGAAGGGTTAATTAAAATGATTGTATTAGCATCAGGTTTTATTTCTTCACTTGCAAATACATAGTCAATAACATATTTTTTTAGATCAGAAGAAATAATCTCTTGAACCTGTTTGTTATCAGAAACTCCGTTGATTTCAGGATTATGTTGAGTAGAAATTAATACTGTATGAATTCTTGCTGGCTTGTTATCGACATATTCTACTGTAACCTGTGATTTGCCATCCGGTCTAAGGTAGTTAACAATTCCTTGTTTTCTAACTTGTGCAAGTCTATACGATAACTTGTGTGCAAGACTTATCGGCAAAGGCATTAGTTCCGGTGTTTCGTTGCATGCATAACCAAACATTATTCCCTGGTCGCCTGCACCAATAGCTTCAGTTTCAGTTGACGATGTATCAGAATTGCTGCTTCTTGATTCTAGTGCTTTATTTACACCGCTGCCAATATCTGTAGATTGTTCATCGATACTTGTTAAAACAGCACAAGTGTCTGCGTCAAAACCTCCTGAGCAAGATCCACTATAGCCAATATTTTTTATTGTACTTCTTACTACTTGTGGAATGTCAACATAGCAATCAGCTGTAATTTCACCGCAAACCAGAGCCATACCTGTTGTAACAGTAGTCTCTGCCGCAACTCTGGAACGATTGTCCTTTGTCAAAAATTCATCCAAAATAGCATCTGATATTTGATCACATACTTTGTCGGGGTGTCCTTCCGTAACAGATTCGGAAGTGAACAAAAAGTTCTTTCTTGTCATTTTTCTTTTTCTCCTTAATTTTTATTCTTTGCCGGTAAGTCTTCTAATTCCAACCCGGCACTCCATTTTTCTATATAGTCTAGTGTAAAAAATACAAATAATCAAATTTTTTATTAATTTTTAATAAGAAACGTGTGGAACAAAACATGTACCACACGCTTTTTATGATTCATTTGGAGGATTATTTTTTTAAAGCTTCAACTCTTGAAGACAACTTAGCAATCTCAAGTTTTAATTCTGAATTTTGTTGTTCAAGTTTTGTAATTTGAGTTTCGAGTGTTGTTGCTCGTTTAACAAGAGCGATTATTTTTTGATCAAGTTCTTTAATCGCATTAATTACAGCATAGAACATCTCATCCCAAGAAATGCGTAAAAACCCATCCGAGCCTTCAAACACCGAATTAGGAAATACTTTTTGCAAATCTTGAGCAATTACACCAACCTGAGGCAACTTGTTTTTATCATTTTTAAAATTGTAATTGTAAACCTTTAACTGTTTAATTTTTTCAATCCCGGCTGTACTTTTCGAGGTTATGTTTTTTAACCTGCGATCACTGAGGAGAGTCGGATAATTTATATCACTCGAAAATCCATAATTTGCCTGTCCGGAAAATCCACGCCCCCCTGGAACACCAAGTGCCCTAGGTATATCAGACTGGAACCATTCCAAACTTGTCATTGCCTTTACATTTTTATTAGTTAATACAAGAAGTTCACTACCAGAAGTTAAAAACAATTTCCCCCTTACAATTAAATTACCGTTGATAACGGTTGTAACATTGGATGTAACGGATGGAGCACCAGCCCCCCTGCCACGAGGGGACAAAAAAGCATTAGTAGAATTAACATTATGTATTTCGAGAACAGCATCACCGCCATAGTCACCTTTTGGTGTGCTGCCGATATAAGTTCTCTCTACACTGTCACCTCTAGCACCGTCACCACCTTGAACAGCTTTAAATAATTTATCAGAAGTCGTACCAGACTTAGGACCAGAATTATAGCCAATACACGTTTTATAAGATCCTGTAGTTACGTAAGAACATGCATTGTAACCAATCGCAACGTTATGTGAGCCTGTGGTCAACCTTCCTAGTGCATTGTAACCAACGGCAACATTATAATTTCCTGTAGTTAGACTTCCCAGTGCATCGTAGCCGATGCCCAAATTACGACTACCTGTGGTAAAATTTTTCCCAGTATCTGCACCAATAAAAGTATTATAAGTTCCAGAAGCACCAGTAGTAGCACCCTGACCGGCCTTATATCCAATTGCAGTGTTACTACCGGTTGTAACATACTGTCCGGAGTAAGCACCTATGAAAGTTTGATTAACACCGTAATTCCCGGCCATATAACCAACATAGGTACTATAATTTGAACTCATGGTAATGCCTCTACCGGCCTGATAACCTATTGCAATATTGCCTATGGCAGGAGCCGCTAATGTATTAACACCACTTCTCAAATTGTTCATAGCATTATATCCAAATGCTATATTATCTTTCGCCAAGTAAGCTTGATCTGCGTAATAATTGACACTATCATACTTGCCTCCAATCAGGATATTTCTACCGTCTAGTAGCATAGAACCGGCAAAACTGCTATTAGGAGTGCCGCTTGTTAAACCGGCTCCGCCATAACGAAACTGTATCTGCCTTTGCACATTGGAGCCACCAACCTTATTTAATGAGCGGATCACAACTTTTGCATTCGGTTTAAAATTTGTACTAATATCAGCTTCAGATTCCGGAGTTACACCAAAGTAGGCAGTAGCATCTGAATTTGAGTCACCCACATCGTAATAGGCATTACCATTTGTATCCCAGGTAGCAGCAGGATTCCATACGGCATACTTGCTACGGGTTGACGCTGTCCTTCTTTTTGTTATAAGAGGAGCAAACGCCGCAAATATAATCGTCAACACAAGCAAAACGATCATAATTTCAGCCAATGTGTAACCTGTCTTTTTATCTATTGATTTCATACCCTATCTCCAGCATATAAACTTATAAATAAATTATAACATATTCTTTCAGCTTTTTCAATATGTTTGTGATAAAATTATGGTATAACGAATTAGAGGATTTTAAAAATGTTAACAAGAAATATTCAAGATTTACCTACAGTTTATGATGCTAGAGAAACAGAGGAAAATATATACAAATTCTGGGAAGAAAACGAAATGTTTAAGGCGGATGCTAAAAGTCAAAAACCTCCTTATTCCATAGTAATTCCTCCTCCAAATGTAACAGGTGTGCTTCATATGGGGCATGCTCTTGACGAAACACTGCAAGATATACTTGTTCGTTATCACAGAATGAGCGGCTATGAAACTTTATGGGTACCGGGTACAGATCATGCCGGCATTGCTACTCAGAATGTAGTTGAAAAGAAACTGCGTGAAAAAGGTATTTCTCGCTATGATTTGGGTCGTGAAAAATTTTTGGAAGAAACTTGGGATTGGGCTAATGCTCATAAATCACGCATTTTAGATCAGTGTAAAAGATTAGGAGCATCTTTTGATCGCTCAAGAGAAAGATTTACATTTGATGAAGGTTGTTCAAATGCTGTAAAAGAAGTTTTTGTTAAATTATATGAAAAAGGGCTGATTTACAAAGGTAAATACATTGTAAACTGGTGTCCTCGTTGCCGTAGTGCCATTTCTGACGTAGAGACCGAATATGTTACTGAACACGGACATATGTGGGAAATTTCTTATCCGTTAAAGAACGAATCAGGTGCGATAATTGTTGCAACAACACGTCCGGAAACTATTTTTGGTGATGTTGCAATTGCCGTTCATCCGCAAGATCATAAGTATTCTGAGTTAATTGGTAAAAAAGTAATTGTTCCACTGTCAGGCAGAGAAATCCCTATAATAGCGGACGAGTATGTCGATCGTAACTTTGGTACCGGGGCTGTAAAGATTACACCTGCACACGATCCTAACGATTTTGAGGTCGGGAAACGCCATGGATTGAAACCTATTTGGGTTATTGATGGTGAGGGTAAAATGAAGGCTTGTGGTGAAGTTCCTCCTGAACTTCATGGTTTGGATCGTTACGAAGCAAGAGAAAAAGTGGTAGGTATGCTTTCATACGAAAAATTCCTACTAAGAACAAGGGAACACGAACACAATGTGGGCAAATGTCAAAGATGCGGTACAACTATCGAACCGTTACTTTCTGAACAATGGTTTGTTAAAATGAAACCATTAGCCGAAGAAGCTATTGCTGCCGTTAAAGACGGTAGAATTAAATTTATTCCTGAACGTTGGGAGAAAAATTACTTAGGCTGGATGGAAAATATTAGAGATTGGTGTATTTCTCGTCAATTGTGGTGGGGGCATCAAATTCCGGCTTATCATCACAAAGTTACAGGAGAAATGATTGTTGCTAAAGAAAATCCTGATCCAAACGTTTGGGAACAAGAAACAGATGTACTTGATACCTGGTTTTCTTCCGGTTTGTGGCCATTTTCAACAATGGGTTGGCCAAATATTGATAGCGATGATTTCAAAAAATTCTATCCGACTACAACACTTGTAACCGGCTTTGATATTATATTCTTTTGGGTTGCAAGAATGATTACTATGGGGTTAGAGTTTACACAAAAAGCACCTTTTTCGACAGTGTATATTCACGGTTTAATTCGTGATGAAAAAGGACAAAAAATGTCAAAATCTAAGGGTAACACAATTGATCCTGTAGAAATTATTGACAAGTATGGATGTGATGCTTTACGTTTTACAATGACTTCACTTTGTACTTATGGCGGTCAGGATATAAAAATATCTGATGAAAGATTTGAGTATGGAAGGAACTTCGCAAATAAAATTTGGAATGCTTCAAGATTTGTTTTAATGAATCTCGATGACGTTGATAATAGTAATATTGACTTATCAAAACTTACAATTGCTGATAAATGGATTTTAGACAAATTAAATTCTGTTGCAAAAGAAATTAATGAAGATATTAAAAATTACAGAATCGGCGAAACTGCACACGTTCTTTATGATTTCTTCTGGAATTATTATTGCGATTGGTATGTTGAAATTGCAAAGGTTCAATTGAAGGATGAATCATTAAAACTTAATACTCAAAGAGTATTGAGATATGTGCTTGATATGTCATTAAGGCTTTTACATCCTATAATGCCTCATATTACAGAACGCGTATGGCAGTTGATTCCTCATACGGAAGATACTTTGGTTTCTGCTAAAAAAGGTAATAATTCTGCTATCATGCTGGCACCTTACCCGGTTTATCGTGAAGATTTAGTTTTCACAAAAGAAGCGAAAGAAATGGAACTTGTATTTGAAACAATTAAATCGCTCCGTAATGTTAGACAAACTTTTAATATTCCGATGAATTTGAATTTTAATATAGAAATTCGTGCAACAGAGGATGAAAAGCCTATTTTTGAAGCAATTGAAAGTTACGTAAAGCGGATGGCAAAAGTTGATAGTGTTACTTATGAAGATGAATCCGTTCCTCAACCGCCAAAATCGGCTACAGCAGTTGTTTTTGGTTCTAAGATTATAATTCCACTTGAAAATCTTATTGACCTTGATACAGAGGTTCAGAGACAGAAAAAGAAAGTAGATAAGCTTATAGCAGAATGTAAGTCTTTAGAAGCAAGAATTAATAATCCAAAATTTATGGCAAATGCACCAGTGGAACTTGTGGAGCAAACAAAATTAAGAATTGCTGAAATTAAAGACCAAGAAGCAAGAATAATGAGTTTGATTTCAAATCTGAGTTAATTTTTATTTAAGTCTAATATTAAGCAAATTTAACAAAGCTTTACTTAATGTAAAAACTTTGTTACAATTTGCTGTGTAATGAGTATGTTAAAGGGGTAAATACAGTGACAAAAGATTTGGATTTTGAACAATTGCTTGAAAAGTATGATTACAAGTTTCAAAAAGGTGATCTTGTAAAAGGTATTGTTTGTGGTTATGAAGGTGATGACGTGTTAGTAGACATTGGTGCCAAAACTACAGCGAAAGTTCCTTCATATGAAGCAATTGAAAAGGATGAAAAACCTGAAGAAAGGTTTAAAAAAGGTGAAGAATACGAATTTTTAATTATTCGGGAAGAAGATGAGGATGGTCAATTTTTGCTTTCTAAGAAAAAAGTTGATTTTGCTTATGCTTGGAAGGAACTTGAAAAAGCTAAGGATGCTGATGATACCATTTTAGGCACTGTTGTAAGTACGGTTAAGGGTGGTGTTTTAGTTGAAATTTCCGGTGTTAGAGGCTTTATACCTACAAGCCAGCTTAAAGCGAAAGAAACTGATATTGAAGTTGGTTCAAAGATTGAAGTTAAGATTTTGACTTTAGATCCGCAACAAAACAATTTTATTCTTTCAAACAAAAAAGTTTATGATGACAATGCGGAAGAAAGTCGAAAGAATATATTTTCTCAGATCGAACCGGGACAAGTTGTAAAAGGTGAAGTTGTTAGAATAACTGATTTTGGTGCGTTTATTGATCTTGGTGGAATAGACGGATTGTTACCATTATCTCAGCTTTCATGGCGTTGGATTGATCATCCAACTGATATTTTGAATGTTGGTGACAGAATTGATGTTGAAGTTATCTCTGTTGATGAAGATAAACAGAGAGTGTCACTAAGCTTGAAGAACCTGGAACCTGATCCTTGGGTTGAAGCTGAAAAAAATATCAAAGAGGGTGATAAAATAGAAGGTACAGTTACAAGGCTAAAACACTTTGGTGCTTTTGTAGAGGTATTCCCTGGTGTGGAAGCTTTATTGCCTCACAATGAAGTTATTGATTATCAGAATGAAAAGAAATCTATACTTCAAGTTGGTGACAAAATTGATACTTTCATAATTAAATTTAATCCGGCTGATAGAAGAATTTCACTTAGTGTAAATGAAAATACACAAGTTTCAGATGAAGAATAATCTTAATGAACAATCAATTAATAAAAACATCGGCAAAAATTGTCGGTGTTTTTTTTGACTTTTATAAAAAAAATATTAAATGAATATCGTACATTTAGATGTTTATTACAGGTAGAAAATAGTCCATAATACCTAAGGAAAGAGTAGTAAGCATGCCATTTCGATATCGACTCCAAAAGATTTTGAACTACCGTGAAAATCAGCGAGAAGAACAAAGAATGCGGGTTCAAAAGGCACAAAGTGCAGTCAACAAAGCAGAGGAAGATATCAAAAGAAATAATCAATTAATATTAGAAACTAAAAATGGTATGCGTACGGCAGCTCCGGAAATGTATGAGTTTTACGATAATTACCTCAAGCATTTGTGGGAAGAAGCTGAAAGACTCGAAAATATCCGAATAGAGCTACAAAAAATTCTGGATGAAGAACTGGAAAAACTTGTTAAATGCGAACAGGCAGTTAAGGTTCTGGAGAAACACAAAGACAAAAACAAAGAAGTTTATATTCAAGAAGAAAAAGCTTCAGAGTTAAAACAGTTTTCAGAGCTGGGTGTAACAAGATTTTACAGGCAGAAACAAGAAACAATTCAACAAGATAAAGGTGAATAATTATGAGTATTGAAGCAGCAACAACTACTACCACTACAGCAACTGTAAGTACAAATTCAACTAAGTCATCATCACAAACTAGAAAAACATCTTCAGAATCCTTTAAAGATGAAATGGAAAAAGTTAGCGACACTAAAGAAGCTAAAGAGTCGCCTAAAGCAGAAAAAAAAGAAGAATCTAAAGATGATAAAAAGGCTGAATTAAAAACAGATAAAAAAGAAAATAAAACAGAGAAGCAAAAAATCGATAACTCTGATACACAGTTAATCCAAATATCTTATGAGCAGAATAGATTAGCTTTACAAGATGTCAATTCTCGTTTGACTGATGATATTCTACAGATGATGAATACGACATCTGACATAAAGTCTTGGGGAATATCATTAGAAGATGGTACTGTCCAAAATTCTTTTTCTATGAATGAAGATGACGCACAATTTTTTATCAATTTAACAAAGACTGATAATGTTAATATCGAATCTATCAATGTACAAGCTCAGAATATGATTGATAATGGTGTTCAAACTCAGCAGGTTCAGCAAAGTGTAAAAGTTTCTCAAACTTTGCTTAATGCCTTATCTAATGCCAGGGAGAATGGTCAACCTGTACGTATAGACTTTGACAAGGATGTTTCTGTTATTTTACGAGTAAGTAAAAATGGTACAATTGCTGCTCATTTTATACCGGGTGATAAGGCAGTTGAACAGTATTTAAGGAATAATATAGATTCATTAAGAAATACCTTTAATGAAAATGACCTTCCATATTCGGATTTATCTTATTCAAATAGCAGCAAGCAGCAAAATGAGCGTAGACGTAATCAGCAAAGACAAGGAGAGTAATACATGAATGATGCTTTTATTACAGCACTGAATACTCAGTATGCAACTGTAAACTGGATGGATGTTTTAGCCGAAAACATGACAAATGTTTACACACCAGGATATCGGGAAAAAAAGGTTAATTTTAAAACTTTTTTAAATGGTGCTATTACCGATGATTATGAAAAAAATGCAGACCAGGGTAAATCTACCCCCGGTACCTCAAAAGACAATTTATTTTTAGAAGGTAAAGGTTTCTTTTTGACTAGAACATCTGAAGGTAAAAATATTTACACAAGACTCGGTGAATTTACTTTTGATGGTGAGGGCGTTTATCGTGCCAAGAATGGTAATACGGTTCAAGGTTATATTTTAAACGATAAGGGTGAAATTATGCAGGGTACAAAACCTATTACTGCGGATTTATATCAAGAAACTGCTCTAAAGGGTGGTTCATTAGATATACCTACAACAAATATAAAAATGTGGATTGATCCGAATAATGGTAAATATCTTGGCAAATATGATGAATACGAGATTCAAAATGACGGTACAATCGTTGGGAAAGCTGAAAACGGTAAAAAAGTTGTTCCACTGTACAAAATTACGATAAGAAATTTTCACAATACGTCTGGGTTATATGAGTTTAAAGAAGGTCAATTTTTAGAAACTGAAGAATCAGGCAGACCAGTTCTCGGATATGGTGAAATTCGTTCCGGACTTTTAGAATTATCTAATTCAAGTTTGAAAGAAAATATTTCATACTATCAAATGGCAAAACTCCAGATGGACATTGTAAATAATTTAATAAAATCAAATAAGGAACTTTTGCAGCAAGCAATGCAGCTTGTTAGTCAATAATTAATTTTCATGTATTAAACTCCATATTGAGAGGCTTCTATGCCTCTTTTTTATTTGTAAAACTCTTTACAATAAGTGAAAAAATTTGTACAATTAAGTTGTAAATATTAGTGAGGTAGTTATATGGAAAATTTAAAAGTGGCAATTGGTGCTGATCATGGTGGGTTCAGATACAAAGAAAGTGTTATAGATTATTTAAAGTCAAGAAATATTTATTTTGTGGATGTAGGTACGCATACGCCGGAATCTTGCGATTATCCTATAATAGCTAGAAAAGTCGCTGAGAAAGTTATTTCTGGCGAGGCAAACCGAGGCATTTTGATTTGCGGAACCGGCATTGGTATGTCAATTACTGCAAATAAAGTTCATGGTATTCGTGCGGCATTGTGTGGTGATACTTATTCTGCAAGGGTTTCAAGAGCTCATAACAATGCGAATGTTTTATGTCTAGGTGAAAGAGTTATCGGTGAACATTTAGCATTAGATATTGTTGATATCTGGTTAAAGACAGGTTTTGAAGGTGGACGTCATAAACGCCGTGTTGATATGTTGGAGTAATAGGAGAATAGTTTGGATACAAGAGAATTTGCCTGTGCAACTGCACAATTTTTAGATGATAAATTAGCCAAGGACATCAAAATTTTAAATATAAGTCATGTGTCATCGTTAGCAGATTACTTCGTAATTGCTACCGGTGATTCTACACCACAGGTTAAAGCATTAATGGAAAATGTTAAAGATAAAGTTAAAAAAACTTTTTCTAAGCTTCCGCTTCGTACCGAAAATGACCAAAAAAACCGATGGAATTTGCTCGATTACGGTGACGTGGTAATTCATATACTTCATAAGGAAGAACGTGAGACTTATGCCTTAGAAAAATTTTGGAGTCACGCATTCAGCATTACAGAAGATGAGTGGCACGAAATTGCAAAAAAATATAGTGAATATAAAAAATAAAAAGCGGGTTATATACCCGCTTTTTGTTATACTTTGAGTTTTAAGCATTCATTCAAACTTGAAAGCATGACATCTTTAAAGTGGTTACATTCAGACTCGCTACGGCCCTCAAAACGAAGGGTAAATACCGGTTCGGTATTAGATTGTCTAATTAATGCAAAACCACCCTCAAAAACGATTCTCATACCGTCCAGAGTTACGATTTCTTTTATCTTTGCTCCAAACATATCAGGATTTGAATCTACATCGTGCATAAAACAACCCAAAACTTCTTTCTTCAAATGATTTGGACAAGGAAAACGAACTTCATCACTTGTAAATACCTTATTAAATGGTTCAAGCAGGTTCTCTATTCTAAAATTTTCATTTAATTTTTTATTTTTTGAAATTATTTCAATAATTCTGCAACCAGCATAAACTGCGTCATCATAGCCGTAGTAGCGATCTTTAAAGAAAGTATGTCCACTCATTTCACCGCCAAGAACTGCACCGGTTTCTTTCATTTTTTCTTTAATAAAGCCGTGTCCTGTACGACACATCACAGCATTACCGCCTTTTTCATTAATAGTGTCATAAAGAACTTGCGAACACTTAACCTCTGAAACAACAGTTGGTTTTTGGTCAATAATATCAAGTGCATATATAGAAAGTAGTTTATCGCCGGTCAGAGGCACACCTTTTGAGTCAATAACACCAATTCTGTCACTATCGCCGTCGTACGCAATACCCAAGTCTGCATTACTTTCAACAACAGTCTTGCGTATAACTTCAAGCGATGATATCAAACTCGGATTTGGATGGTGATTTGGGAAATTACCATCAGGCTCAGAATAAAGTTCAATTACATCGCAACCTATTTTCTTGTATAATTCAGGACCAACAATTCCTCCGGTGCCATTTGCACTATCAACAACAACTTTAACTCCATTACCAACGCCGGCAAATCGTTCGGACATATCTTCTATATATTCGGGTATAATTTCAGCCGAAAAATCTGGATTTGAAATATTATTTGGCAAACCGGACCAGTTTTTAAATGTATACTCTTTTAATTCCTTTATTTGTGACTCATTCAATGTTTGGTGATTGCAGGTCATTTTCATACCGTTATATTCTTTGGGATTGTGACTTGCAGTTATTACCATTGCACCATCAAGGTTATGAGCAAATTCTGAGTAATACCCTAAAGGCGAAGGGGCTATGCCATAGTCTTCAATAAATTTTACTCCACTATCAATTAACCCTCTAATTAAAGCAGTTTTAAGACTCAATGAGTGAAGTCTGGCATCCATGCACACACTTATTCTAAGACTGTCAGAATTTTTGTTTTTTTGGTTAGAAAGCCAATCAACATAGCCTTTTCCTACATTGTAAAAAAGTTCTTCAGTAATATCTTCTCCGTAAATTCCCCGTATATCATTCTTCCCGAATGCGTGTTCATATTTTTGCATAATACACTCCCTTTATTTTATAATTTTATCATACCATGAAAATATCTACCAAATCTGTTTTAAATGAAGAAAATTATGCAGCATTGATATTTATTTTACCGGCACTTGTTGGAATATTTATATTTATTATTATTCCTGTCATTTGCTCTTTTGGTTTGAGTTTTACTAAGTGGGATTTGCTAAATCCAATTCAAATTGTAGGGTTTAGTAATTATAAAGAACTTTTTCATAGTGAATTATTTTTCAAAATAGTCGTGAATACTATAATATTTGCTGTTTCTACTTCTATTTTGGGTGTAATTTTACCATTAATTTTTGCGGCGATACTAAATTCTAAAATTCGAGGAAGTGAATTTTTTAAAACAGCGTATTTTTTACCTTTTATCACTCCTATGGTTGTTGTTGGCGTTGTTTGGGCTTGGATATTTGATCCAAATATAGGATTTCTAAATCGCTTTTTACATTTGAATATAAATTGGCTTTACGATTCAAATTTTGCAATGCCGGCATTGATAATAGTTTCAGTATGGAAGCTTATCGGATACAATATGATAATATTTCTTTCGGGACTATCTACAATATCACAAAATTTGTTTGAAGCAGCAAAAATTGACGGAGCTAATGATAGACAAATATTTATGTATGTTACGATACCGGTGCTTGCACCTACAATATTTTTTGTAATTATAATTACGGCAATAAGTGCTTTTCAGGTTTTTGATTTAATTTTTTTAATGACCCAAGGTGGTCCTTTTGATAGTACAAATGTACTGGTCTATGCTATTTATAACAACGCATTTGAATATTTTAATGTCGGAAAAGCAAGTGCAATAGCGTATGTTTTATTTTTAATTATACTTGTACTAACGCTTATACAGTGGAATCTACGTAAAAAAATTGTTTATAACGAAGAATAGTTTAAGATAATACTTAACATTTATACATAATATTAAAGTTTTTTATTACATTAGCCGAATTACAATTTTGTAGAGAGTTATAAGGTATATGTGTTATGTATGAAGATTTAATCAGAAACAATATTATTATTGAACTTAAAAAGCTTGTTGAGAAGGCTGAGGAAGCAAAAAGTGATATTGACTCATATTCGGAATTTATGCGTCAGATGATTTTGAACACTTACGGTGTTAATTAGCCTGAGCGGGGATAACAATTTTATTTATAGCTGTTTATATTTTAGCTATGAATATAGTCATAATAGGTGCGGTCGCAGCAGGTGCTAAAGCCGCTGCTAAAATAAAACGTTTACTTCCGGATGCCAGTGTCAAAATTTTTACCAGAGATAACCATGTTTCTTATTCGTCTTGTGGATTACCTTATTACATAGCCGGGAACTTTGCTGACTATAAAGCACTTTTGGTTCGTTCTCCGGAAGAATTTAGACAAGACGGTATAGAAGTATATCTTAATTGTAATGTAGAAAAAATTGTACCGCCTGATAACGAAATTCTTGTATGCAGAGACTGTCTTACGACACCGATACACTACGACAAATTAATAATAGCAACAGGTGCAAACCCGTTTGTACCATATATAAAAGGGATAAAAGATTTTAAAAACATTTACACTGTAAGGACAGTTGAAGACGGTATTAATATCAGAAAAAAAATGCTAGAATCAAAGCACGCACTAATTATCGGCAGCGGTTACATCGGGTTAGAACTTTTAGAATCTTTTGTCAGAAATAATCTTAAAGTCACTATTATAGAACAAAAAGAAAGGATAATGCCGGCATATGACGATGACATGTCTGATTTAATCAGGAAAAAGCTGGAAGAAATAAATAATGGCAGATTTGAATTTCTCACAGGAGAGAAAGTTGTTGAATTAATAGGGAAAGAGGATAATTTAGAAAAAGTTGTAACTTCATCAGGTAAAATTATTAATACCGACATGATGGTTTTATGTGCCGGAGTCCGTCCAAATGTTGAAATTGCTGAGGATGCGGGGATTGAGATAGGAACGACCGGAGCGATAAAAGTTAACAAACTTATGCGAACAAATATTGAGAACATCTATGCCTGTGGCGATTGTGCTGAAAAGACACATATTGTTTCCGGGCAAAACGTTTGGATTCCTTTGGGTTCTACAGCCAATAAGGAGGGAAGATGTGCAGCGATGAATGCTGCCGGGGTTTACTGTGAATTTGATGGCGTATTGGCTTCGACTGTCACCAGATGCCTTAAAATTACGATGGCAATGACCGGTATTACAGAACGTGAAGCTAAAATAATTGGTTTTACACCTGTTTCGGTAACAATTACAAAAAATGATATGGTTGGTTATATGCCGGAAGCCGGAGAAATTACTATAAAGGTAGTTGCGGACAAAATTACAGGACTACTGCTAGGAGGACAGGCTGTCGGAGCAGTAGGAGCAGACAAGAGAATAAATACTCTTACGAGTGCATTGCTTGGGCATCTGACGGTCGCAGAGTTCAAAAATAATGATTTAACTTATTCTCCTCCTTATTCACCTACGATCGATCCGCTATTAGATGCAGCCCAAATTCTTTGTACAAAATTATCCAATCGCTGCTAAATATTTTGCGACAGCTTCACCCATAGAAAAACAGCTTGCTTGAACTCTCAATGCACCTTGTGCAAGTGAATCTGCACTCAAACCGCGTCCTGCTACAAACAGATTATCATAATCAATAGACATCAAACTTTCTATCGGAAGTTGGTATTCGCCGGTCTTTTCAAGCCTTGAACTATCTTTTTTACCACTATGAACATCTACCGGATAATTTGAAATGACAGCGGGATGTTTGAATTTTTTGCCGGAACGTAAATCATCAATTGTATAAATGTATTTACCACGAATTTGCCTTGAAGCCCTTATCCCAACTTGATCTGCGATTTTTGAAACGTAAGAATTTTCAAATCCCGGAAAGTATATTTTACAGAATTTTTCTAACCTGTAAATAGCGGCTTTTCCAATCTCATAAGCCTTTTGAATATCTGAATCAATGTTAGGATTAAGGTTTTCTACTATGCGGGGGCAGTTAAACGCAAGTGAATCAGGCATTCCTGCAATTGAAAATACTTGAAAATAGTTTCGATCAGTGTCTTTTATAATATTTTTAGAAACCGCACCATCAAATAATGGTGCTAAAGCCCAATTTTTATCACTGTCCCACGTATAAGCCGTAGATAAGTGAACAACACTATTAATATATTCAACCGTTGTAACCTCTCTGTCGTTATCCATTCTGAGAAGCCATTGTGCAAATTTATCTAAATCAATCCCGGACATAATGAACCGTAAACTCATTGGCTGAAATGCTTCCGGTTGTGGTAAAAAATGACATCCTAATTCTTTGCAAAAATCTAAATTCCCTGTCGCATCTATGAAATACTTCGCTTCGATATATTCCGATAAAATATCTACTCCTAAGATTAGATTATTATCAGTATGTATCTTATCGTTAGATACCGATAATGTATTATATTGGATGTTAACACCAACATCCAGTAGCATTTGTTCTAAAACCGATTTAAGTATAATAGGATTAAACCAGCCGTGGTTATTTTGGTAGGTCACTTGACCGCCTGCTGCGTGCATTCTGGCGGTGAGTTTAGTATAAAAATCAGTATTTATTTGATTTTCGCCGGATTTCATAACAGGAACAACGAGTCCTGCTGTCATAGTCCCGCCAAGATAAGTTTTTTTTTCAATTAATAGCGTTTTTAATCCCAATTTTGCACAATTCCAGGCAGTACTACACCCTGCTGTTCCGCCGCCAAGAATTATCACATCGTAGAATACCATATCACTATTATAAAAAGTATTTGACTTGTATGGCAATTTTTTAATATTCGTGGTATTATCAGGTGTGAGGTTTTTGGATGATTAAATATAACAATCTGATAAAAGCATACAAATCATTAAATCAGTGCTACGAGGATTACGCAAATAACCCTCAATCTGTATTTATTGAATACATCACAGATGCGTGCGTAAAGCGATTTGAGTATACACTTGAAGTGGCTTGGAAGCTTGCAAAAAAAGTTCTTATTCAAAAATATGGTAAAAATGAAGAAGAGCTTTCTATGAATAATATATTCAGGTTTATGGAAGGGTACGGATATACCCTGAATTGGAAAAATTGGAAAAATTATTACCAAAAGCGTAATAATACGGCTCATGAATATGATTTTGACAAATCAAGAACTCTGATTTTAACTATTCCAAGCTTTTTAGCTGATGTAAGGTATTTTATTGATAAATTGAATAAGGAGTCAGATGAAAATTAAGGGCGTAGCGGATTCGGAGCAATTCATTATCGATTCAATACTTGGTATATTTATGCATAAATACGAGTTTTATTACTACGGCTCGCGGGTCAAGGGTAATTTCCGCCCGATGTCTGATCTTGATATACTCGTAAAAGGCGACGTTTCGCAAGATGATTTGAGCCTAATTAAAACTCTTTTTGATAACAGTAACTTGCCTTACATTGTGAACCTTACAGATTACAACAATATTGATAAAGATTTTTACGAATTAATAAAAGTTGATTTAGTCAAAGCAATAGATAAATAGACCCTGATATAAATTCAGGGTGACATTAAGATTTCCCTCCCTAGTTAGGGAGGGATCAAGGGTGGGTGGTTCGATCTTGCACAAAGGTCAAATATAAGTCCGTCCCCTCTCTCCAACCCTCTCCCGACCACATCGTTAACGATCTAATGCATAGACCCTGAAATAAATTCAGGGTGACAGCAAAAACTTCCCTCCCTAGTTAGGGAGGGTTAGGGTGGGTGGTTCGATCTAGCACAAAGGTCAAATATAAGTCCGTCCCCTCTCCCCAACCCTCTCCCGACGGGAGAGGGAAGAATTTCAATGCGAAAACTGAGCATTAGAAATTCGGGTGAGTGGTTTTTCTTGATCCACAATACTTGTCATCCTGAACTTTACAAAGCGAACCGCCGCAGCGGAGCGAGGACGTGTGAGCCTGTATGCAGGGCTGTTTCAGGATCTTTATCAATCTTTCCCTCCCTAGTTAGGGAGGGATTTA
>JAFUUC010000075.1 GCA_017471365.1 bacterium | reverse complement strand
ATTAATTATGCGGCAATAGATTCAGATATGAATATCGATACGATCAATGCTGACGGCAGAGTAATTTTGACCGCTGATTATGGCAAAGACGGTGCAAGATATGACATCTTGAACGTTGCTACTAACGATAATGTCGCTAATATCCAAGGCTACGGTTTGTCTGTAATTGCAAGCGGAGATATTGGTGCTGCTGATAAAAAAGTTACATTCAATCAAACTAAACCGGGTACACTCAGAACAGCTGCAAATGACGGTTTAACAGGCGGAAACGCTAACGCTACAGACGGTTACGGAATGGATGTACTTGCTAATGGCGACATCTATATGAAAGGACTTGATGATGAATATACCGTAAACAATGTATGTTCAATGGTTTCTAGAGAAGGCAGCATTGATGTTGAATTTTCCGGAAACACTTACATCGAAGAAGTTACCGCTTTAAAAGACGTTAAACTTGTAACAAGAGGTAAAACTATCGAAGTTAACCACTTAGGTACAGTTCCTACACTGGGTGATAACGGTCAAATCGGGAACGATGTGTATAAGACATATCTTGGAAATGGAGATAGAATTGCTGATAATCCGGCGGGTACAACATATGACGGAAAAGGACATGATAGTGCTACTCCGGATAGTGCAATAATTAAAGCTCTTGATATTAACAAGGTTATTCGTCCTGACGGATCTTATGACACTGACGATTACAACGGATATTATGCTTATGCAGATTCAACAGCTGTTGTTCGTAACGGATTGTTGGAAGTTGAAGGTCCGAATGGTGACGGAAACTTAGACATCACTGCTGACAACGTATATGCTAACGGAATTGTTGCACACTTCAACAAAGACGGATTTACAAAAGATAAGGATGATAGAACAAATCCTATCATCGGTGGTAACACTCCAACTGGTCATGCGGTTAGACCTGGAGATGTTGAGGATGTAGACAGACCGATTACTGACAGAAATTACTATTATCCTGAAGGTGATGGCGATTTGCCGGATGATGGTAAACCGGAGGATTACAAACCTCAACATGATCCGGATATTGTTGACCCCGATGACGATATTGTAGATGCTACTCCATTGATCTTGCCTGTAACTCCGGAGGATCCACCGACTCCACCGGATCCACCGACACCGCCGGATCCTCCAACACCTCCAACACCTCCGACACCTCCGACTCCACCGCAGCCGGATGACCCGGATGACATAAACAGACCAGACGGTGACGGAAGCATGTTATGGAAAAAACAAGATGACAATTCGGTTCAAGCTATCGACAAACGTCAATATATGAGATTTAATGTAAGCGATAACAAAAACCCAGTGGCTCTTGAAAGATCCGACAACGGTATAGACGGCTTACTCGACATCTCAAGAGGTGGTATCGCAGTTAGACACAACGGAACACTTCAAACAGGCGATGTAATTCCGGTACACTTAACTTACGGAGATCTTGATATCAATGCACAAGTTAAAGTTGTATCAGCAACAACATCTAGAGCCGGAGCCGAATTCGTAAATCTCGATAAAGCAACAGCTAACCAGTTACTATACTTAAGCATATTGCTGGAAGATGCAAATAACGTAGCTTTCAATAGATAATAATTAAGAATAGCTGAAATATAAAAAATCTGACTTTACATAAAAGTGAAGTCAGATTTTTATTTATTACTTTAAATCAATCAATTAAATTTCAATATGCTGCGAAAGTACATCCATTTCTTCAGCTGATGCATAAGCCGAATGACATCCGCAATCAGCATAAATAACTTCCCCTGTCATACCGGAAGATAAATCAGAAGCCAAGAACAAACCGGCTTTACCAACATCTTCTAGAGCGACATTACGACCCAGAGGAGCCCTTGCAACAGCAGCTTTTAGCATTTTTGAAAATCCGCCAATTCCCATTGCTGCCAAAGTTTTTACCGGTCCGGCAGATAAGCAGTTAACCCTAACACCTTTTTTACCAAGGTCTACTGCTAAAAATCTCATAGAAGATTCTAACGCCGCTTTTGCAACACCCATTACATTATAACCTGGGACAGAAAGAATCGAACCTAAATATGTCATCGCGAAGATTGAACCACCTTCATTCATAATATTTTCAGCATATTTGCAAACCGTAACAAGTGAATATGCACTGATACCGAGTGCCAAATCCCAACCAGCTTTTGATGTATCAATAAATCTTCCTGTTAAATCCTCTTTATTGGCAAATGCGACTGCATGAACAACAAAATCAAGTTTTCCATAAACTTTTTCACACTCAGCAAAAACCGCTTTTACATGATCTTCATTAGTCACATCACATTCCATAATGATTTTTGCACCAAATTCCTCAGCAATAGGACGAACTCTTTTTTCCATAGCCTCATTTGCATACGTAAAAGCAATTTCACCTCCAGCATCATGAATTTGTTTAGCAATCCCATATGCTATACCATGAGTATTAGATACTCCAAAAATTAAGCCTTTTTTACCTTTCATTAAATCCATTTTAGTTTCTCCCTAATCTTACATACAAAATTAAAATACCAAAAACAAATGATTAATGCAAGTAAACAAAAATAAGCTGTATAAAGGCTTTTTGGCAAATGTGAACAAATGTAACAAAATAAACAAACAGTGAAATCAAGGATTTATTAAATACTTTATATATACAAGAGAGATAAAAAAATTGGAGAGCTTTTATGACTAGCATTAACAATAATGTTAATTTAAACAAGTTAGATGCACAAAAGTTATTGAAAAAATTTGCGGGAAGTCAACAAAGAACTCAAGTTGATAAAAATATGACAATGGATGGTTCGGTATTTGGCAGCAATGCGAGTCGAATTAATTCTTCACATGCAGCTACCGCAACATCAAGAAGCGTACTTTCAGGAGCAGATGGAACAACTGCGGCAAGAGCAGCACAAATGCACGGAAACGCAAGACTTGCTGGAAGTAACAGCCAGATAGGTCAATCAAATTCGAATGATAACACAACCGGTAATCAGGTATTTGACTATAACTATGCTGATTTATCAGGTGTTTCAGATACAGATTTGTACACATTACAAAGCGATTTGAACGATATGTTAAATACAGATTTGCCAAGAAATATCGAAACAAGTATAAAAGATAAACTTGGCAAAGTTAATGCTGAAGTCCAAAAACGTGAAGACTCATCAAAATCTGTTGATGGTGAAAATAAAAATGATGAAACCGAAAAAACCGGTCAAGCAGGTCAATCCGGTAATAACGGAGCAACTGTTCAGGTTAAATCATCAGGAGTTGGTGGCATTGGCATCGGAGCTGCCATAAATGCAAGCAAGAAAGCAAAAGATGCTGACAAGCAAAATAAACAACATACACAACTTGCCAATGCAAGTGCCTCTGAAATGGAAGCAACAGATAAAAAGACTCAAAACGACAATAAAAAAATCACTAGAAGCATGAAGAGGATTGAAAAAGAGCAGCAAAAAATCAAAAAAGAAGAAAAAGCTGAACAAGAGAAAATGCTTCAGGAACAACAGAGAGTTGAAAGTTTGAACGAAGAAATTTCAGCTATTTCAGCTGATACAGCAGGCAATGTTGAAGGAGCTAAAACAGAGGAAGAAGCACAAGAACAACAAGATGTAGCAAATAGCGAAATTGATAAAAAACAAGCAGATGTTAAAAAATCAGCATCGAAAATTAATTCTTCAAAGAAGAAGACAACTACAGCTTCAAAACAAGCTACAAGGAGCATTAAGTCAAATAAATCATATACAGCTAACGCAAGAAACATTAATAGAACAAACACCGCAGCAATTGCCGCATCTAACAGAACAACACAAAATGCACAAAATACATCGACAAATGGATCAAATACAGGTTCAGCTGCAAGCGTAGTTGGTCAAGGTACACAAACACTTGGTACAACAATGATATCAACAGGTGCTGCGATGCTTAGTAACCCAACAACTGCGGCAGCAGGTAAAGTTTTAATGATCACAGGTGGCGCAACAAATGTTGCAGGTATTGCAGCTTCAGCAGCAGGTGCAGCCGCATCAAATTCAGCTCAAACAACGGCAGGTGCTTCTAGTAATAATGCCAGAGCAACTTCCGGAGTATCCAGCACAACCAGAAAAACTTCTAACATAGAAAGATCCGGTCAAAGAACAACGAAATCTGCAACTAAATCATTCAAGACATTACATAAAACTTCAACGAAACAAGCAACAAGGGCATCCAAAACATTGAGTGCTACAACGCAAGCAACTACACAAGCTAGAGCTAACATAACAAATGTTACAATGACTCAAACACAAAATATCCAAGAACAAAATAATACTCAAAATCAAAACGTTAACAACAATCAAAATCAGAACCAAAATGTTAACAACCAAAACCAAAATCAACAAAACCAAGGTGTTAACAACAACCAAAATAATCAACAAACAAATCCAACCGGTACACAAAATACACAACAACAACCACAAGCAAGTGGCAATCAACAAAAAACCAATGGCTCTAACAACGGTATGACTGATCCAATCTCCGGAAACAATAACAACACCGGAACAACAACTTCAAATACTACACAATCCAGTCAAACACCAAAAAGAACATTCATCAGAAAATAGAAAAAAAATCCCTGTTTTTACAGGGATTTTTTTTATAAACCTACAATGATTGCATATCAATTTCTATCTGAGTTTTTAACTCATCCAAACTTTCAAATTTCAATTCTTTTCTAACCATCTTAAGAAAATCAATCGTAATATCCTGGTCATACAAATCGCCATCAAAATCTAAAATATAGGTTTCCAAAGTAGGTACACTAATATTAGAAACCGTAGGAGAAACCCCAAAATTAGCAAGTCCCTTATGAATCGTTCCATTCTTCAAAGTCACCTGAACATCATAAACACCGTATTGGAGTTCAAAAATCTTATCGGGATAAATAATATTCGCTGTCGGATATCCAATTGTTCTACCGATTTTACGACCTTCAACAACTTTTCCGGTAAGTGAAAAACTCCTGCCAAGCATAGAATTGGCAAGTGGAATTGCACCGGATTTTAAATATTGTCTTATAGCTGAGCTACTTATAACATCACCAAAAATAGTCTGAGGAGGAGTTGCAGTATAAATATAATCATAACGAGACTGGCAATTTGCCAAAAAGTTGACACCACCCGACCTTCCAACACCAAAATGATGATTAAAACCGGTAGAAATTGCCTTTGGAGAAAAGTATTTTAATAAAACTTCATCCAAATACTGCATCGGTGTGAGTTTACAAATATCTTCAAAATTTAATTCAATAAGATAATCCACACCCAAACACTCAATTAAAGCATATTTATCTTCTACAGAAGTCAAATATCTCTCCGGCAAATTGTTCAAATAGCACTCCGGATGCTTTTTAAAAGTCAAAACAGCAGATCTACAACGTGCAGCATGAGCAACATCAACGGCACAACCAATAACTGCCTGATGCCCTAAATGAACACCATCAAAAAAACCTAGTGCTAAAGACAAATTAGGTATTTTGGTTAACTCTGAAATGACTTCCATAAAAACATTATATATAAAAAGCCGCAAATGTAAAAAATGTTAAACTATATTAAAACAAGATTCCAACAATAGCAGCCGATAAATATCCTGTTAAAGTTCCGCAAATCAAAGCTCTCACCCCAAGTCTTGCCAAGTTTTTTCTCTGATTAGGAGCCAATTCACCAATACCACCAAGCTGAATAGCAATTGAGCCAAAATTAGCAAAATTACAAATAGCAACGCTTGCAATCAAAAATGCCTTAGCGGAAAGTCCTGAATATATTTTCATCAAATCAACAAAAGCAACCATTTCATTAAGAACCAATTTTGTACCCATTAAACCACCTACTGTAGTGGCTTCTTTAACAGGGACACCCATAAATAAAGCAAAAACAGCAAAAATTTTGCCTAAAATCATCCGCAACGAAAGATTAGTTAAATCAAAGTACGTAAAATTAATATGTAAATAATTTACAACAGCATTTCCAAAAATTCCCAAAAAACAATCTATCATAGCAACAAGTGCAACCAGTGCCAAAATCATAGCAACAACATTCAATGCAACCTTCAAACCCTCAGAAGCACCGGCAGAAATAGCATCAAAGACATTAATATGAGTTCTTTTTCTTCTGCTGTAAGTAATAGAAAAATCTTCACTCGTTTCCGGTGTATGTGTTTCCGGATAAATAATTTTGGAAATAACAAAAGCCCCGGGAACTGCCATTATAGAAGCCGCAAGAACATACTGAGCAGGAACACCCATACCGATATAAATTGGCATTGTAGCACCGGAAATACAAGCCATACTCCCAGCCATAGATGCAAGCAATTCAGATCTGGTTAATTTTTCCAAATAAGGTCTTATCATTATTTGAGCCGAAATCTGCCCAACAAATGCACTCGCAACATTAGAAAGAGCCTCTGCTCCGCTTACACTCATCAACTTGTTCATTGCCCTGCCAAAAACAGGAATAATTCTTTGCATAATTCCGTAATAATAAAGAATATTAACAAGAATCATCATAAATATTAAAGAAGCAATAAGTTGAAGTGCAAAAATATTCGCACCACTTCCCCAAACCAAAACCAGTTTTGCGTTACTCATTAAAGGACCAAAAACAAAAGCACCTCCATCAAAAGCAAAATCTAAGATTTTTTTAATAAACATCCCAAGACCCATAAAAATTTTTTCCCCAATGGATGTTTTAAAAATAAAAACCGCAAACAAAATCTGTAACACAAATCCTATACCAACGGTTTTATAATTGATGGCCTTACGATTATTAGACATAGCATAAGCTATACCCAAAATTAACACTATTCCTAAAATTCCAACAAATCTGCCCATATAAATTATTTCCTACTAAAAAATCTCATAATTTTGTCAATTAACCCCTCAGACTCCTGAGCATCAGAAGCCCCCAAAGATTCAAGCTTATTTAATTTTTCTTGAACCATCTTAATCTCAACAGGATCGCTAACAAGATCTAAATACCTGGTCAAAATTTCAACAGCCCTTGAATTAGCCCTATTTTTTTCGTAAGCCTTTGCTAAATTCTTCATAAGAGTAAGATCTCTTGAATCTACCTCATAAGCCTTTTCCAAAAAATAAGCTTGCATTCTGTAATCACCTAAACCTTCTCTATACTGAGCAAGTTTTTTTAATGCTTCCTTATTCTTAGGATCAATTTTAACTATCTTTTCATAATATTCAGAAGCATGATCCACTTCACCATTTGTTTCCAAAATTTGAGCCAATTCAAATAATAAATCGACATCGTCATCCTTAATTTGAACAGCATTCAAAAATTCATGAGTCGCCATATCAATATCTTTTCTCAAAATATGATACCTACCCCAATTCAAATAAGAATTATATTCATCACCTTTTTCATCAAAAACTAAAGCACGCATTTGATAAGTCAAAGGAGAATTTGGAACAACTTGATTATATAAATCGATTGTTTCAAGAGCTTTATCAAAATCCTTAGATGAATAATAATACTGAGCCATCAACGTATAATAACGCGGATGTTTTTTAACTTCCTCAGGTAAAGCATTCAATTTCTCAAAAGCTTCTTTGCCCTGTCCAAGTTCCAACATACATTGAATTGTAACCAGCGGATCTTTTGTACATTCAATTGCCTTATCAGCTCTACCACTTTTTAAATAAACAGCCGCAAGACCTTCATTTATACGCAATGAATCAAAACCCTTTTGCTTAGCCTTTAAAAGAGTATCCACAGCACTAGGATAAGCTTCTTCTTTAAGATAAATGTCTGCTAACTGTAAAAACATTTCTTCGTGCAATTCATCACCGGATAAAAGCATATTATACTCATCAATAGCCTTCATTTCATTTCCTGTTTGACGGTACAAATTTGCCAGTGCAAGTCTAGTCATAGCTGCCTGTGTAGGCTCAGTTGCCGCTGCAACAGCTTTTTTAAAGTCATTAATTGCGAATTCAAGCTTTCCTTCAAGAGAATTTTTATTTCCTCGATAAACATAATACTTGTATCGATTTGTATTTTCATATATTGAAATCAATTGTTCATACGCTAAAGCGTTCGTCAAATCTTTTTTCAGAATTTCATTATAATGATCCGCTGCCTCATCTTTTTTATCTAAGATTAGTGCAATATGCCCAAGTCTTTCAAGTATTCCAAGATCATCCGGATTTTGTTGATGAGCAGCTTTATATGCTTCATACGCCTGATCATACTGTTCATTTGCTTCAAATTGTTCTGCTAATTGCAAGCTCATTGTTCACTCCTTATAAAAATATCCCTGCACAAATAATAACACAAAATATTCTAATTAAAAACATTTTGAGTCTTTTGCATACCATTTTCAAAATAAAAATTCACAGCCTCAACAGAAGTTTTCAATACATTTTTCAATTCAGGTAACTGATCCTTTGAAAAATTTTGCAAAACAAATGTTTCAGACGGCACAGGCGGCTGCGGACCAATCCCAATTTTCAAACGAGCAAAATTACTTGTTCCCAAATGTTTAATAAGCGACTTAATACCATTATGACCACCATCTGAGCCATCCGGTCGAAAGCGAATTTTACCTAACGGGAGAGATAAATCATCATAAATTATAAGAACATCTTTATTATCAATTTTATAATAATCAATAACAGCCCTAATTGCTTCTCCGGACAAATTCATAAAAGTAGTAGGTTTAATTAAGATAATATCTTCCCCACCGGAACGAAATTTCACCATAAAACATTTTAATTTTTTTTCTTCTCTGAAACTCAAACCCTTATCTAATGCCCACTTATCAACCACCATAAATCCTGCATTATGACGGGTAAAAACGTATTTATCTCCAATATTACCTAATCCTGCAACAAGTTTCATTATTCCCCTTCAATTCATTTTTATATTTCCTATTTTAACCTAAATAAATATTACCATATTGATATAGAAAGATTATGCTTAACAAAAAGATAAAAAATAAATAAATTTATAATACAAAACGAGGTAAAAAAATGAAAAACCAAACAAAAACACAAACCAGTTCTCAAAAAGTAGCAGACTTTTTAGAAAATAATGCACTTCATAAAAAAGATTTTGCAGAAATGATTGGTGTAACCCTATCATACGTCTACAATTTAATCGACCAAACGATTCCATTTTCAACAAGAAGCACAACTCTAGAACGAATAGCAACCGTAATGGGAGTGCAACCTGAAGAATTTGAAGAATACAAAATTCCACAAGAACCAATCTTACAAGATGAAAATATAGATTTACTAAAAAGTGTAATGAAGGAAAAGAAAATTAGCATAGTTAACTTTCTAAAATCATTTCCTAGAAAAAAAAGAGTCGAAATCGTCGATATACTCCGCGGAGCAATCCCAATACCAATTGATTTTAAAGAATTGCTTACTATGGGTAAAATATTAAACTTAGATAAAAATGACATCTACCATATTTGGGAAGGACGATTGAAACAAGTACTTGAAACAAACGGGATGAATTTAAACAGCAATGCCGCATTAATAAACTCAATGTTAGAATGTGCAAGAAAATACATAGATATTTAACAAAAAAAATTTGCGCTTGGCGCGATTCGAACGCGCGACCTATCCCTTAAAAGGGGAGTGCTCTACCTGCTGAGCTACAAGCGCAAATTAACTATTCATATCTTCGGCTAAACCGTGCAAGACAATGTTAACAAGAACAAAATTAATTGTCAACAATTATTTTAAATTTAATATTTATGCAGCAATGTCAACTGATTTTGAATGCTTTTTAAAGATTTTGTCAGCATTTTTTGCAATCATATAAACACCGCCAATAACAGCCAGCGATCCTGCTGTTACAGCCAAAATAACTTTAACCGGACGAGATTTTGATTTAATCATGGCTTCTTCACATGCTTGCTTAACTTCACCAAACTGACCAACTAATCTTTGGAACGGAGTTTTTTGACGGGCATCCCAACCTTTGTCGACTTCCCAGATATCATACAAATACCTATGATTCGCTGATTTACCTCGGTTATATTCTGCGTTATTATGCCAATCAAAAAGTTCTTCTATATTTTTCTTACATTTTGCAATATATGACGTACGATTGGTGGTATATTCCTCTACTGTTTCTTTAAATAAGAGGGATACTTGCTGAGCTTGACGCGTGCATCTTGCATCGTCAATAGCATCCATACCTGACTCCCAGGTAAGTCCGTATTCTTCAGGACGAAGTTCAACGGCGTGCTGAGTTAAATACCCATTCAACCTGTTAGTATAATCAACAGGACCACCTGTTTTTGTAGCCATATAAGGAAGTCCGCCAGCCTTGGATTCAAGTGGGGTAATGCCACACATCTCACGCCGAGAAGTAAATGCTCCGTACTGACCGCAGCCAACAAGAAGTCGGTTAGAGATTCTGCCGTTAACATACATTATATTGTGTGCATAAATTCCACCATCAAGCTGCCTGATTTCATCAAGTAAAGACTGTATTTTTATAAAATCACGTGCATTTTTGTCCCACGGACCACCGCCAAGAACAACCTTTACCTTAAGTTTATCTTTTGGGGCAACATCCTCTCGTTTTAAGAAATTTAAATAACCTTCAATCGTAATATTGTATCCCTTTTGCTCGTCTGCACGTCCCCAACCAACATACAGTATATCTCCAGGCTTAACTTCAGATACATAACCTAAAACATTATGCCCGTCTCTGATTTGCCCTTCATTAAAGAATAATCTATTTAAAGCCTCCTGACCATCTTTACCAGCTTTTTCTATCAAGCCTGTAAGCCATTTTGCATTACTTTCACGAGCTTCAATAATTTCCTCGATATTTGTACCGTTATATTTGAAGGTTTTAAATCCACTTTTATTTTCACTGAGTCCATTTGCCAGGCCAAAATCGGCATTAGGATCATCTAGACGCAAGTTTGCCGGAGTAGAACCATTCAAAACTGATTTTGTTTCAATACTTGCATAATCATCCGTTAGAAACTTAGCAGCATCAGGAGTATCAGGACTCTTCATTTCATGATCAAACGTATATGAAACCGTACCAACAGACATATTTACAGGATTTTGTCTAACACCGACTATAGGAATTTTCGTAATGTTATAAGTATTCGCTCCATCCTTAAATGGTGCAACATATGGCTCTATAACACCAAGAGCTATTTCACTTTCTCTTGGAGAAAGTGAATCGGAATATATTCCGACTTCGGAAGCTTTTTTAAGAATATCGAATTCGGGCATTCTTTTTAACGCCTTAACGTCATCACTATCACCAACTACCGCAATCATTTTAAAAGGATCACCCGTAACGCCTTGATAGTTACGACCGGTATTATGAGCAGTAGCATGGACTTTTACTCCGTCAAGTTCATGAACACCTCGTGAGGAAGCATTTGCAACATGATTTAAAAATGTAGCAGAAGGTCTGTCATGACACCAAACAGATGCCGGGTTGTAATAACCAAATTCTGCCGTATTCATTTTTCCTCTTAAAATATCCTCTATTGCTCGCATATTATCAGAATTTATAATTTCAGCTTCAAAAGGAACATTTCCCCAGGTATCGTAGGCATAAGGTTTTGCCGCCTTCGCAAGATCCGGAGTGTAAACAAAATAGTTATTACCACCTTTTAGTTTGTTATAAGACGGATTATTCTCTGAAATTTTAAACAATGCATATGGTATTCTTTCAATTTCACCGAATTGTTGTGCTGAAGGACGTTCAATCACACCGTTTACACTTGTCGGCTCAAGTATACAATATTTAGAAAGTGCTTGAGGACCATCTCCATTCGGGCGACTTTGAATTACATAACTCAAATCAGAAACTTTCAATTTCAGTTTCTTGGCAACAGCTTCGATATCTTCACCAGGATTAGCACTGTAAAAGAGATTTGCAGGCATCATTTCTTCAAGTTTGCCTCTATGAATCAAAAATTTATAACCACCTTTAGGATTATCATGCTCCCAAAACGGCATAAAACTACGCACATCTTTACCTTCGTGTTTAATCATACTCTCCGGTGCCTCGAAAGCGACAACCCCTTCTCCACCTTGAGAAGTTTCAGGCAAACCTAACCCATTATTTTCCGGAGTCAGTGACGCAATTTGGTTTACATTTCTGTTTCCGGTAAAATTGACAGTATATATGGCAGCATCTTGTGGCTTATTGAAAGACTTCAATCTACTTACACCCGCACCAGAACCACTTGTTACTAAAGAAACCTTGTATACACGCATAAACTCTTTTACCTCACGAACATGACATCATCCGCCATATAAAAAACTATAAACAAAATTTTTAAACACTAAAACACTAAATTATTAAGAAAAATTAAGAGGGCAAAATTCATACGAACTTTGCCCCGAATATTATATTAGACCGCAGAAGATGCTTCTTCTGATTCTACTTTATCTTTTTTAGCAGTTTTTTTAACTGCTGATTTTGCCTTATCAAAGGCAATTTTACCGTCTTCAAGCGTAACACGAATGATATCACCTTGCCCATACTTACCTGACAAAATTTCTTCAGCAAGACTATCCTCTAATTTTCGTTGGATTAAACGTCTTAGAGGTCTTGCACCGTACGCTTCTGAGTAGCCATTTTCTGCCAGATGATCTTTTACATCATCAGTAACTTCAATATTCAACTCTTTTTCTGCCAAACGTTTCAGCAAATCTTTGAGCATAAGATCAACAATTTGTCTAATTTCTTCTTTTGACAAATGAGAGAATACGATAGTTTCGTCAATACGGTTAAGAAATTCCGGTCTGAAAGCTTTTTTCATTTCTTCAGACACAGTTTCTTTCAATTTTTCGTACTTATCTTTAGATTCATCTTCAGCGGTCGAGAAACCAAGTTTAGAAACATTTTGAATCATACTTGCCCCAACGTTTGAAGTCATAATAATTACCGTATTTTTGAAACTGATATGACGTCCTTTAGAATCGGTTAAACGCCCATCATCGAGAATTTGCAGCATAATATTAAACACATCCGGATGAGCTTTTTCAATTTCATCAAAAAGCACAACAGAATAAGGTTTTTTTCTTATAAGTTCCGTCAAATGTCCACCATCGTCATATCCAACATATCCAGGAGGAGAACCTATAAGTTTTGCAGTTGAATGTTTTTCCATAAATTCGGACATATCAACTCTTATCATATTATCTTCAGACCCAAACATGGCTTCAGCGAGAGCTTTTGCAAGTTCAGTTTTACCTACACCTGTAGGACCACAGAAGATAAAGCTTCCGATTGGTCTGTTTGGAGACTTCAAACCGACTCTGGCACGTCTTATTGCCTTTGAAATTGCAACAATAGCATCATGCTGACCAATTACTCTTTCGTGAAGAGTATCTTCCAACTTAAGAAGTCTTTCGCTTTCGCCTTCTGTAAGCTTTGTAACAGGAACACCTGTCATCATTGCAATAACTTGAGCCACATCTTCAGAGGTAACAGTAGCTTTGTTAACTTCGTGTTGTTCTCTCCACTCAGCAGTAACTTCACGGATTCTATCCCTCAAATCAGCCTCATCATCGCGTAATTGAGATGCAGTTTCAAATTCTTGATTGCGAATAGCATCTTCTTTTTGTTTGATAAGATCTTTAAGTTCTTTTTCAAGTTCTTTAGCTTCAGGACACATCTTGGAAGCCTTCAGACGAACTTTTGAACTTGCTTCATCAATTACATCGATTGCCTTGTCCGGCAAAAATCTATCATTAACATATTTACTTGACAATTTAACAGCAGTAACTATCGCTTCATCAGATATTATTAATCCGTGGTGTTCTTCATATTTTGGCTTCAAACCTTTCATAATTTCGATAGAATCTTCAACGGAAGGTTCATCAATTATTACAGGTTGAAAACGTCTTTCCAGTGCAGAATCTTTTTCGATATATCTTCTATATTCATCAGAAGTTGTAGCACCGATAACTTGAATTTCACCTCGAGAAAGAGCCGGTTTCAAAATATTTGCAGCATCAATAGCACCTTCAGCAGCTCCGGCACCAATCAAAGTGTGCATTTCGTCGATTACAAGAATAATATTTCCTGCCTGACGAATTTCATCCATAATTTTTTTGAGACGTTCCTCAAATTCACCACGATACTTTGTTCCGGCAACCAGAAGTCCCATATCTAATTGAATAATTTTTTTGCCGTCAAGAATATCAGGAACTTCAGCATTAACAATTCTTATTGCCAAACCTTCTGCTACGGCAGTTTTACCAACACCTGGTTCACCCAGAAGCACCGGATTATTCTTTGTACGGCGTGCAAGAATTTGTATAACACGTTCGATCTCTTTCTCTCTACCGACAACAGGATCGAGCCTCAATTCTTGAGCCGCAAGTGTCAAATCCCTGCCAAATTCGTCCAAACTTGGAGTTTTTGCTTTGCTGGAGGAAGAAGATGATGATGAACCTGAACCGGAAGAAACCGAAGAAGTTTGAGGCTTTGTGTCCCCAAGCATTTTGATAACGTTGCTTCTAACTTTATTCAAATCTACCCCAAGATTTTCAAGAACTCTTGCAGCAACTCCTTCACCTTCGCGGATCAAACCAAGAAGCAAATGTTCTGTGCCGATATAATTATGTCCGAGTTGTCTTGCCTCGTCCCATGACAATTCCAAAACTCTCTTAGCACGAGGAGTAAAAGGAATTTCAACCGCAACAAAACCGGAACCTCTGCCGATAATTTTTTCGACTTCTGCTCTAGCATCTTTTAGGTTTACCCCCATAGATTTCAGAGTTTTCGCCGCCACACCGGAAGCTTCGCCAATCAAACCCAACAAAACCTGCTCGGTACCAACAAAATTATGTCCCAATCTGCGAGCCTCTTCCTGAGCGAGCATAATAACTTTTATCGCTTTTTCCGTAAAACGTTCAAACATGTTTGACTCCTATTTATCTCTTCTTATAAGTAGATTATATATAAAACAACAAAATTTTACAATCCCAAATCCCGCAAAAACTTTTCGTTTTCACTCAAATCGAACAGCTTTGCAACCAGATCATCACAATCATTATTTTCAGGATCAGACAATGCGAGCTTTGCGAATTTTTTCACATCAGATTTTTTCTCATACAGGTTCAAAGCATGCTCTGATAATCCTCGCAATGATATATTATCCCCCTCAAAAGGTGAAGTCATGCGTGAATATGACTTTTGACATTTGGTTTCTTTAATTTTGTTAACCAATTTTTTAAACATACACAATCTGCCCTATGTAAGACATTATAACAGTATTTTTAAAAGAATGCAAACCCCGATCAAGGTGAAATTTATAATAACGAATAGACCCTGAAATAAATTCAGGGTGACAGCAAAAACTTCCCTCCCTTGTTAGGGAGGGCTAGGGTGGGTGGTTTGATCTTTCACAAAGGTCAAATAAACTCTAAGCTTGCCGGTTTAACAACCCATCCCCACCCCTTCCCTGACAAGGGAAGGGAGCAGTACTATCCCTCCCTAGTTAGGGAGGGTTAGGGTGGGTGGTTTGATCTTTCACAAAGGTCAAATAAACTCTAAGCTTGCCGGTTTAACAACCCATCCCCAGCCCTTCCCTATCCAGGGAAGGGAGCAGTACTATCCCTCCCTAGTTAGGGAGGGAT
>JAFUUC010000074.1 GCA_017471365.1 bacterium | reverse complement strand
TCGTTTGTTTAGTTCGAGCATTGTCTTTGTATAAACATAAGTTTTACCCGTTCCTGTTTCCATTTCTATTGAATATTGGCGGTTTTCATAATCACGAGTAATCGGGAGTTGATTACGTTTTTGAACGGTGTGCATATTTTTTATTAAGTCATCTTGAGAAATTTCAAGTTTGTTACCGATCCCGAATTCACTCATAATCAAATCAAAATTCCCGACATTACTATCTATTGAGAATGTCATTTTTGCTTTCTCTTGTCCGATAAATAAGTCTGCAACTGAATTTACTGCATCAGATTGGAATTTTTGATTTTTAAATTTTAACTTCATCTTTCTCTTTTCTCTTTTCAATTAAGGAACAAGTACCTAAATTCATAATATCGCCTTCGCATAAATCCCAATTATAAATATCTATACTTCTTGATTCAATTGTACCTACACGTAAAACTTTTGATGATATAGCCTCGCATTTATGCTTTTTATCACTAAAAATACAATAATTTTCTTTATTTTTTATCATTGCACTATTGTATGCAATCCCATCAAACCCTCTCCCTTTTGCAAATTCCGCTATTGTTTGAGTGAAGGAATAATCTCCATTTAATACAAATTCTGAAGTTGCACACATTTCACAGACTAAATCATTTATAGCCATAAAAATATCATTAGGATTTTTGGGAGCAGGATAGTGAATAAGATTTAATAATCTTAAATCATCCAACACTTTAATCTCAGCAATATTGATATATTGTTCAATTGAAGGTCGTGTTTCCATAACTGCAACATGTGGATTATTTGACATATATAATACAGATTCATGCACCTTATTGAATCTACCATCTTTCTCAACTTTTTCATCCTTTGGAGCAAAACAACCATCTGCATCAAAGCCTTTGAATAGAATGCCATCTGTGTAATTAGCTGTTTTATTTAAAGTTTCAGGATCAACATCGTTTTCATCCACAGCATATATAAATTCCAAAAGTTCAGTTTCTTCTTCTTTTTTAATTGCTCTTGCACGATGGCATATAGTCCCTTTTTTTAGTTGTATTTCACCTAAAAAATGATAACAAAGACTGAAATTGTCGAAAAACTTGTTATCTTTTTCAGACAAAGTTTTCCAATTGTCATACATCTTTTTTGCTTTCATGTATGATTCTGAAACTGAAATTCTAATTTTTGTTTTATTTGATGTCATTATAATATTTCCATTTCAATATCTTTGTCTTTGAGGATATAGTATGCATTTGACAAAGCGGAATCATCTGCAAATGCTTCCTCTGAAGTTACGATTTTGGCAGGAGTGTATTCATCGCACATCAAACGAATATCATCACCTGAAATTCCGCTTTCGCCTTTGTCTGTGCAAACCAAAACAAGACAATCTTCACCGATAGCAAAAGCTTCTTTATCGTTAATTTTTATCGGAATCACTTTGTAATCTAAAGGAATACCGAGCTTAAGCATAACCTCATAAACCAAGTCTTCAGGTGTTCTGCCGACCTTAACCGTATCAGCCATACCTAAAAATCTTGTTTTTAATTCTTCTTCATCTTCAGTCGGTGTGGAATCCCATTTTGCAAGATTTGAAGTATCAAGTTTGAACACCCTGAACCCAATATCAAGCGGTTGTTTTTCTTCTAACGATAATTGATTAGTTGAATTTTCGGTTAATTTTTTGCCGGCACGTCTTATGCGTTCCATACCTATTTCACAAATAGTATTATAACCTTCTTTAGCACCCTGCGAATTTTCATCTAATTGAACGGGTAATTGAACCATAATAAATTTTCTTTGAATTCCATCTTGTTGATTTAACTGCATAACGGCATCAGCAGATGACGCAGAACCTGAGAAGAAGTCCATAACAATATCTGAATCATCCATGCTTACCATAGATGCCAATTTATTTACTATATATGTAGGTTTTGGGTAGTCAAAAACTTCTGAATTTCCAAATAAATCTTTTATTTCATTTTTAGCATTTTGATAATTAATTTCTTTTTCAATCCATATTGTTTTAGCTTTTGTTGTCTTAATTTCACCATCATCGTTGTCAAGATAGTCTTTTCTAAAAATATCCCAAGCCTCGTCTTCGCCTACTCTATTAACTTTTTTGGGAACAACTTTATCAATATCTTCAATAAATTTATCTTTTCCCCATGTCCATCTGCTTAATTCCCCTGTTGGGCGTTTAGGTATGACTTCAATAGTATAACCATCGGCTTGAGTTAATGAAACTTTAAGAGTCTGAGGATTTACATAGACAGGATAGAACATATTCGGTCTATCTTCTTTTCTCCAAGCTCCTCCACGTTTTCTTAATCCAAGTAATCTATATAATCTGCCATCTTGATCTTTTAAAGAATATTCAGAAATCGCACTTTCGTCTTTACCAAGACCTTTAATCTCTAATCTATCGTAACATTTAGCATACATTAGTATATATTCATGAACATAAGACAAAAATTTACTATTTTGAGAACCTCTTGGATTACTTTGAATAGTAAACAATCCGATAAAGTTTTCTTCCCCAAAAACTTCGTTGCATAATTTTGTTAAATTATATAATTCATGGTCATCAATCGAAATAAAAATTACACCGTCATCACGAAGAAGATTTGATGCTAACCTCAAGCGTGGGTACATCATATTCAACCAATTGGTGTGAAATCTTCCCATTGTTTCAGGATTAGATTTTGTTGTCTGTTGGGTAATCTCTTTATATTTTGCCATTGGATCAGCAAAATCATCTTCATAAACAAAATCGTTTCCTGTGTTATACGGAGGATCGATGTATATCATTTTTACTTTTCTGAAATAAGCGTTTTGTAATAGTTTGAGGACTTCTAAATTATCACCCTCAATATAAAGGTTTTTTGTTGTATCGAAATTAACACTCTC
>JAFUUC010000073.1 GCA_017471365.1 bacterium | reverse complement strand
CTGCCCGTTTGCCCTTACGGGACGGCACCCACCCTAGCCCTCCCTCATAAGGGAGGGAAATTGTCTCTGTGGCGGTGTGTTTGCCCCTTGCGGGGAACAGACCCATCCCTACCTTACCTCTCGCAAACAATTCCCCGGATTGTTTGCTCGGCAGAGTCTCGAAGGGAGGAAGTTTTTTCAGTGGTGGCGTGATTGTGTACGTAGTACCCTCACCCGCATTTGTATGGCTCGTACCTCGCCTACAACTGCTCCCTCTCCCACTCAAATGATCTTGCGGGCGAGGGAAGTTAACAGGTAGTAACCCCAACCTACATTTATCCCCACTCAAATGATACTGTGGGCGAGGGGTTGTTTCTTTTTCATTTACCACCGTAGCACCCTCTGCGAGGACAAAACCTTTTGTATTGCTGATTGTAAGACATTTTTTTCTTTTCATCAATCTTCTCTCCTTTGTTAATTTAATTTACAGCTATCATTATTATAGAAATATGTTTATTCCTTTATAATAATAAATTTTACATATTGACAATATACATGTCAACATACTTATGAAAGAGATCATTCATGAGTATTAGAACTGATATAAAAACCATTCTTGCGGAGAACGATGTGACTATTACCCAAGTCGCTAAAGAACTTAGTAATGTAACAGGTAAGCATTATTCACAGTCTAATATTTCCCAAAAACTTATGCGTGGCACCTTGAAGTATGAAGAAGCAAAATTGATCGGACAAATTCTTGGATATGAATTAAAATTTATCCGGACAAAATCGTATATTTAGACAACTTATCAATCAAGATAATTTCTGCTCTTTCTATAAATTGTCTCTGTTTTTTCATATGTAACTGGAGGATAATACATTTCCACTATACTAAAATCAGTATATCGGGCATTTTTTCTTTTTTGTACAAATTTATCTAATACTTTATCAATTTCTTCAATGCCTGTATTCATACCATATCTTCTATAAAATACATGTGGAATGGCATTTGGACGGAAGTACCCATCTGCACAGAGGTGTATTCGACCTTCACAGCCGACTTTTTTACTTACTGTTCTGGCAAAATCTAAAAGAGCTGTGCCAAAACCTTTACCAAATCTTGCTGAAAATAAATGATCAATGTATAAAGAAGGTCTCATTTTTCCATTAATGTATGCTTCACTTTTACTCAAAGTTATAAATCCGCCGTAGTCACCGGTTTTAGTTGAAAAAATTTTGAACTGCTGAAAAAATATTGAGTCATTAATTGATCCTGTCGGTACGTAAATAAGTTTATCCGGTAATGGTCTTGGTTTTAGTGGTGAAATTCTAATCATGTTGTTGATAATAAAATACGTAAAAATATTTTTTGTTAAAAATTATAAAATTTTGTTATAGATGTTGTTTTGGTATTATAATTTAGGAAGAAATAAGCACAGGTATAGATAGGGATATAATTTTGAAAAAGAAATATCATTTTATAGCAATTGGTGGAGTCGGAATGAGTGGACTTGCTAAGTATCTTTTGCAAAACGGATATGAGGTTTCCGGTTCTGATATTAGTGATAGCAAGTATGTAAAAAATGTTCGTGATCTTGGTGCGACAGTGTATATTGGACACGATGAGAGTAACCTCCCGCCAGATTGTACGGTTGTTGCGAGTACTGCAATAAAGGATAATAATCCTGAAATTCAAAAGGCAAAACGATTAGGTTTACCAATTTGGCATCGTTCTGATTTACTAGCTGAGATTTCGCAAAATGAAACTTATTTTATAGGTTTTTCAGGAACTCACGGCAAAACAACAACTTCCGGACTTTGCTCTTATGTAATGGAAAAAGCAGGGTTAAAGCCTTCTTACGTTGTTGGAGGAATTATTCCGGAGATAAATACAAACGCAAATTCTTCCGGCGGAAAATATTTTATCGCAGAACTCGATGAAAGCGACGGAACTATAGTTAAATATTCTCCGAATCTTGTTGTTGTAAATAATCTTGAACCGGATCATTTGGATTTTTACAAGAATGGTTTGGAGTCAATTTTGGAAACTTTTGAAAATTTTCTTTCACGTATGAGAGAAAATGGAATTGTTCTGGCGAATACGGATAATGATGGTGTAAAACTTCTTGTAAAATATTTTACTGATCATAAATTGGGTCATAATGCGAAATTTATAACTTACTCAATTGGCGGAAACACTGATTATAGTGCAAAAAATATAAATTACGGAGAAGAATTTACAACTTTTGATATTTATTACAAAGGCGAATTTAAAACAACTTTGAAAATTTGTCTAAAAGGGGTTCATAATGTATACAATTCTTTAGCTGTTTGGGCTAGCTTAAATGAAGCGGGAGTTGATACAAATCTTACGGATTCATATTTTGCCGAATTTGCCGGTATGGGAAGACGTTTCCAGAAAGTAGGAGAGTTTAACGGGGTTGTGATTTATGATGATTATGCCCACCATCCGACAGAAATTAAAGCTACACTTTCTGCTTCAAAATCCTTTAAAGATAAGAATGTAATTGCGGTATTTCAACCACATAGATACACAAGGCTTCAAAATCTTTGGAATGAATTTATGGAAGCATTTGACAGTGTTGACAGGGTTTATGTTACAGATGTTTATGCCGCGAGTGAAACTCCAATTGAGGGGGTAAATTCCAAAGCTTTTGTGCAGGAAATTAATGAAAAAATTGATATTCCTTGTGTGTATATAGAAGGGAGTATTTCAGAAGTTGCACAAAAACTTTTTCCGACATTAAAGTCCGGTGATGTTGTAATCGGGCTTGGAGCAGGCAGTATTACAAATCTTGGCAAAGAGTTGCTTGTTTTGAATAACGAAAGGGTTGTCGTTGGAAATTAAAAAAAATTTCGATATAAAAAAACTAACAACATTCAAAACCGGCGGAATAATAGAAACAGTTTTTTTGCCGGAAAGTGTTGATGAATTTGTCGAAATTTTAAGTCAGAATCCGGACATCCAAGTTTTTGGGAATTTATCTAATACTCTTATTTCCAGTTATGGTTATGACGGAAAAATAATTTTAACTAATCGTATAAATAACATATTTATTGACGGGCAAAGAGTTGTTGCAGGTTGTGGAGTAAAAGGTCCAAAATTATCACAGGAAGTTTGTAAAAATGGGCTTTCTGGATTGGAGTTTATGGTTGGTTTTCCTGGATCTGTCGGCGGGGAAGTTTGTATGAATGCTTCGGCTCATGCTCAAGCGATTAGCGACAAAATAAAATTTGTAAAGTGTTATGATAAAGGGATGAAAACTTTTTCAAAAAGCGAAATGGGCTTTGAATATAGAACTTCCAGATGTCAAAAAGAAGGCTTGGTTGTTCTAGAGGTAGAATTTGAGCTTGAAGAAAAAAATCCTATTGAAATTCAAGATAAAATGAATGAAAATTTAGATTTTCGCAAAGCTCATCAGCCGTCTTTATTGTTGCCAAATTGTGGAAGCATTTTCAAAAACCCTTCTGAACATTCTGCCGGAAAGCTTTTAGATAACGTCGGAGCGAAGGATTTGTCTTGTGGTGGTGTAAAAGTCTGGGAAAATCACGCAAATTTCATTGTGAATGTAAACAACGGAACTTCAAAAGACATTTTAAAATTAATGCTTGAAATGCAAACACGAGTGAAACAAAATTATAATATACACTTGGAACCTGAAATAAAATTTCTTGGAGGAAAAGATAAAGAGGAAAATGAATTATGGTACAAATTGAACAAAAAATAGATAAGAATGCAAAAATTGCTGTATTATGCGGAGGAATGTCATCAGAAGCAGAAGTTTCTCGCAGATCCGGGAAAGGTTGTTATGCAGCTTTGCAGCGTTTGGGGTATGAAAGATCCGAGCTTGTAGAAGTTGATACAAACATTGCTGAAAAATTAAAAAATGGAAATTATGATTATGCATATAATGCTTTACACGGGAAATACGGTGAAGATGGTTGTATTCAAGGTATTTTAGAAATTTTACAAATACCTTACACAGGTTGTGGTGTTATGTCTTCTGCCATTTGTATGAATAAAGAATATACAAAACGTATTTTATCAACTTGTTCAGATATTCCTATGGCAAAATCAGTTTTTGTAAGAAAAGGGGAAGATGTTGAAAAATTAACTCAAAACTTAAATTTTCCCGTAATTACAAAACCGGTTTCGGAAGGTTCGAGTTTTGGTATGACAAAAGTTAATTCTCGTGAAGAATTAAAGTCAGCATATGATGAAGCCGTAAAATACAACGATGATGTTTTGATAGAAGAATTTATAGATGGTGTATTTGTGACAGTTGGAGTTTTGGAACAAGATGGAAAGAATTTTGCTACAGAAATTCTTGAAATTCGTCCGAAAAATGAGTGGTATGATTATGAAGCGAAATATACTTCAGGCATGTCCGAGTTTATACTTCCGGCTAATTTGAGTGAAGAACTTACGCAAAAAACAAAAAAAATAGCAGTAAAAGCTCACGAAACTGCGGGGTGCCGCGGGGTTTCAAGGGTCGATTTTATGATAGGGAAAGACGGTACTCCTTATGTAATTGAAATAAATACTTCTCCGGGTATGACCGATACAAGTGATCTTCCGGCTCAGTCAAAGGTTATGGGGATAAACTATGATAATCTTGTACAAATTATTTTGAATGGAGCAGGACTTAATAAATAATGGCAAGTGATGAAAATAATACGAGTACCGAAAGCATGCAAGATTTGCAAAATTCGGTAATACACAAACAAAGAGAAAGGCATATAAGAAAAAAAAGAAAAAAATACAAAAAGACTCAAACTTTTTTTAGTTTTGTGTTGACTTTTTTGCTTATATTTTTGAGTTACAAATTCTTCAATTTGAAACAATGGTATTTGCCCCAAGATGCTTTTCAAAACTCGAATGCCGGCATAGTAGAAGTTTTTAATAACAAAATTATCCCAACTTATGTAATCAATCAAGTAATTAAAGATGTACCTGTTTCAAAGCTTCCGATATTTCTTGTTAGTGTTAAACCTATTAAAAAAGAATTATATCAAATTCCTGTTGTAGACAAAGTTTATATCAGACGTTATGGCTTTCCGGCAAGAATACAGATTATTGTAAGAGAGAGAACCCCCTTGGCTATTATCAGGGATGATTTAAATTCTAAACCACAAGCTTTTTTTACATCTGATGGTGTTGTTGTAACTAATAAAAAATATATGAATCTTGCCCAAACTTCTCAAGTGTTAAATATTTTGTCAAAATATTCAAAAGATTGGAATTTTGAAAAAGTTAAAGAAATAGAGAAAATAGTAAAAGATGTTGAAACCTATTCAAATGAAAAAGTTGAATATGTTGATATGAAGAATCCTAACGATGTATATGTAAAAATTAAAACTACAAGTATTCGACTAGGGATATTAGATAGCACAGTATTTGAACGTATAAAAAGAATCTATACAATTTTACCTCAGATTAGCGGAGTGGATGGACAGATCAAGTATATAGATTTAAGCTGGGATAAAGTAAACTATTTGAAGATGAACAAATAATATGAATTTTAATGATAAATATTCTCAAATAAAAATAGTTGTCGATAAGGAATTATCTATTGTTGAAAATAAGATGGTTGTAAGTGTTCGTGAGCCACTAAATTCACAATTGATAAAATTTCTCAGTTCACCATCAAAAAGGATACGTTCCGTTTTGCCGCTTTTATTTATAAAAGCTTGTAATCAAACACCTTCCGATACCCAGTTGGAAGTATTGAGTGCGGTTGAACTTGTCCATAATGCTTCTTTAATACACGATGATATAATTGATGAAAGCGAGTTTCGTAGAGGGGAAAAGACAATTTCAGCAAAATTCGGAACAAAGCTAGGAGTAATTACAGGGGATTATCTTTTATCTCAGGCAATGGAAAAGATTGTTAAAATAGGGTCACTAGAAATATTTTCACATTTTACAAGTACTTTGAAATACATGTGCATCGGGGAAATTAACCAAAATTTTGACAAATTTAAAATAGGTACTATTGAAGAATATATAGAAAAATCTAAGAATAAGACTGCACGGCTTTTTGAGACAGCATTTGCTTGCTGTGAAGTTCTTAATGAAAATCCTCAAAAATATTGTAATGCTGCTGAATTTGGGTTAAATACAGGTATTGCTTTTCAAATTCGAGATGATCTTTTGAATGTAATACGTTTTGGTGCTTCAAATGATATAAAACAGGGAATTTACAATTCAGCAGTTATTTATTCCGGCAGTGTTGAAAATTATTCGTTCGGTATTGAAAAAACAAGAGATTTGTTAAATAATTATATAGAAAATGCAAAGTCTCAGGCAGCAAAGCTTCCTGATAATGACTATAAGTATAAGATTTTTGAGTTTTTGGAGCTTTTAAAAAATGATTAATATATTCGGCTTCTGGGAAAATTATAAAACACAATTAAAAGAAAAACGCGATGCTTACTGGATAAATTTTAAGTCAAAGCTTCCGCAAAATGTTCAATCATTTGTAGATATAATTGAAAGACTTTATATAAAATTTAATTTGGGCGAATTGATTAATACCATTGTTTTTGTAGTAGTAATGGTTATTATAATAAGATTTTTCATCGGTGAAATTCGCTGGATTCCTTCCGGTTCGATGCGTCCGACTCTTATTGAAGGAGATAGAATTGTTGTAGAAAGATATTCAAGATTTTTTACGGCTCCAAAACGAGGGGATATTATGGTGTTTTATCCGCCTTCAACGGAATTATCGAGAAAATTTTTACCTCTTTTTGAACGTTTGACAGGAATATTTTGTAAAGATGTTGCTTATATCAAGCGTGTAGTAGGAGTTCCTGGTGATAAGATTGAAATAAAAGAGGAATTTAATGGTGCTGCATATGTTTATATTAATGACCAAAAATATGAAGAAGATTATATAAAAAGTGTTTATGAATATCCAAAATGCCCTAAAGAATCATCCGATACGGAATATTTAGTATTGCAAGGTATAATGCCTATGCAATGCGGTCCATTTTATCTCAGTGAAAAAGAATTTTTCATGATGGGTGATAATCGAGGGAATTCACAAGATAGCCGTTATTGGGGAGTTTTAAATCAGGATAGATTTGTAGGTAGGGCAGTAGTTGTCTTTTGGCCTTTGGATAGAATAAAAATTTTACACAGGTTAAAACCGGCAAATAAATAGAATTAGAAACGCCAATGCTTAAAGCATTGGCGTTTCTTTATTTATTGATATTTAATTATTCTCCGTCAATTAACATACTTGCACCAATTACTCCCGCACTGTTGCCAAGTTGTGCCGGAACGATTTGTACTGCTTCACCTGCAACTACCATTGCACGCTGCTTAATGGTTCTTCTTATCGGTTCAAGTAAAAGATCTCCGCATTCGGCAACACCTCCGCCAACTATTACTTTTTCAGGGTTTAGAAGATTGATTACACTTGTTAAACCAATACCGATGTATTCCCCCATAATCTCAAAAATCCTTTTTGCTACAGGATCACCTTCTTCAGCAGCTTTTGCTACGTGATAAGGGGTAATTTCACCACCATCAACAGCAGCTAGTTCTCTGAATTTCGTGGATTTTCCTCCTTTTATATAATCTTGAGCCATTGCAACAATTGAAGGTCCTGAAGCGAAAGCTTCCAGACAACCCGTATCGCCACAACCGCAAATAGGACCGTCCTTCATTTGAAGTTTTATGTGTCCAATTTCACCTGCTGCATTTGAAGCACCGCGTACTAGTTTCCCGTTAATTACTAAACCTGAACCGATACCTGTACCTACAGTTATGCAAACAAAATTTTCACACCCCTTGCCGGCACCAAATTTTAACTCTCCCAAAGCTGCACAGCGTACATCATTGTCAATTTTTGTCGGAATATGAAACTCGTCTTCTATCATTTTTGCAATAGGAACATTAACCCAACCAGGAATGTTTGGAGCAAGTTTTACAATTCCGTTTTTATAATCAATTTGTCCCGGAAAATCAAAACCAATAGCCTCTATTGATTTTTCATCTGTACGGGTTTCTTTCATAAGATCACGAATTGATTGTTTAATGTTGTTTACCGTATATTCATAACCCATTTTTGCGTAGGTCGGAACACTGTTTGAATATATAATTTTCCCTTTTTCATCTACTAATGCAATTTTTACATTTGTTCCACCAACGTCTATCCCTATTCTTTTTCCCATTTTCTTCTCCTTCTTATCTCCTTTGATTATATCATGAAACTTTTAATTGTGAACAAATGTTACAAATAGTCCTTTAAATTTTAAAGTTCAATAAGTAAAATGCCGTAATACTACATGAAAGGACAGCGATTTAAACTCAAAAGAAAGGAAAACAATGGGATTATCAGCAGCACAAGCAAGATTATTGACCATAACAGCCAGAAAATCTGACTGTGAATTTCAATCTATGAGTTTATCTCATCAAAAGATTGCTCTTTCACGGGATATGCAGAATATAACTGAGGCTTATCAAAATTCTCTTAATAAAACAAAATTGGTTTATGACTACTTCGGAACCGGTACGAGTGATATGGCATTGAGTTATAGCTTGCTTATGACTCCGTCTTTGTATAATGATTTTTATCCGAAAACATTAACGGATTCAACAAATAAAGTTGTTTTAAACACTGCTTTTGCAGATGCGGTACGAGCTGCGGGAATACCTATGGAAGGTTTTGGTTCTACATCTTCAAGCTATATGAGAGACTGCTTTATCCAGGCTCTCGCAGATCAAGGTATATTGACAGCTTCGGAAGTTAAATCTATTGAAGCAGTGCAGTATGATAACGCAGCGGGTCTCGGTTATGATTTTGAATCTTCTGTTGCAATAGAAGATATTACATACGATGAATTTATGGATCAGTTAAAAACTTATGAAACAGATTTGAAATCCTATGGTTTATATTTAGGTGGTTTTTACACTTTATATAACAACGATCCGGCTGATTGGAAACTTTTATCAGCAAGGGATAGATTTAATCCTAACGCAACAACTTATAGCCAATGGAGTGATTTTACTTATAACTTGCAATCTGAGCAAGGTAAGTCTCCTTATTCTGCATATGGTGTTGACGTAGGAACCGGTGTGTATGTAAAAAAATCCGGGAATAATTCATACGAAGCATTGGCAACAGATCACGATGATGATGCGATGCAGTTTTCTAACCCTAATCCGGCAAAAATAAAATTGTCAGATTTGTTAGAAAACAAAGATAAGTATACTTTTATTATAGATACACGAAATAATGAGGGTATTGTCAATGATACCGCTTATTTACAGCGTTTGATGTTTGGCTCAGACAATAATGAGTTATCATTCGTAAGTTGGATGGAAGAACAAATTGTGTCTATATTGGGAGATACAGATACAACGTATTTGGCACTTGAGTATGCACGCAGCAACTTACTTGACTTGATTTGGCCAAATGATAATGCCCAATATGCTGCTTCAGCTACTGATACCGGATCTGCTGCTGTACCAACTATGTATAACAAATATGTTCAAGAAATTTGCGGTACGGATGCTTATTATACAACAAGCGATAATAGTAATGAATACTTAATTAATCAGGCTGAAAATTATATGGGACTTTATGTTAATACAGGCTCAGGTATTTCAATTAACTTGAATAATATTGCAAGGATGTTTTTCACATCATTTGTAGAATTTACACAAGGAATTGATGATTCAAATTATACATATGGACCGGGGTCGATAAGTGATTGTAGAATGTTTAGTCCTTACACAGACACAGATGTTGTTTTTGAGCAGCTTATAGGTGCGGATGCTGAAACAGGTGCAAATAAAACAACAGCAGAATTTTATGATACATTGTTTAACCTTATTTGTACTCAAGGATGGGTTGAAAACTCAAGAATTGATGATGCAGATTATATGCAAGATATGATTAGGTCTGGCATGGTTTATATTTCTACTATCAATGAAACGGGTTCATATAACCAAGAAAATTATACTGCGGATAAATATATCTCAGAAGTTCTTGATACTGAGGCCATTGCTCAAGCAGAAGCTAAATATCATGCAGAAAAAGCAAGAATAGAAAATAAAGAAAATACTCTTGATCTTAAAATGAAAAATCTTGATACGGAAATTTCGGCTTTAACTCAAGAGTACGATACAGCAAAATCTCTTATTTCAAAGAATATTGACAAATCGTTTAAAAGATACGAAGCATAAGACAGCTTGTGAATGAATCTTTCGGAACAATTCACTTTCCTTAACATTTTGACAAAAAATATTTTCTTTTAGTTTTTATTTTGATATAGTCATATAAAAAAAGACTATCTTTGTAGTAAAAAGTAAAAGGTTAAAGATGTTAAAATCGCTTCGCAATACTAGAAAAACTACTATTAAGTCAAATAAAATGTACGTTTCTGTTCCGATTGACAGGGTTAGTGAAATAGAGACCCGGCTAAAAAATATTTTTGAAGATGAGCTTCATTCAGATGGCTCGATTTTGGTTGCTTATAAATCGGAAGTTATTTCAAAACTCGCAAAATTTTTATCAGGTCATATAAACCGTTCCGCTTCAATTGGTATTGCAGGTGAAACAGCAAGCGGCAAATCCACAATAACTCTTGATATTATTGATACGATAAAATCTTTTGCAACAGAATTTGAACTTGAAGATGTAGTTACTCGCGTAAACACGGACGATTATTATTATGACCGCTCTGATATGGTAAAAGCTGCGGGAAGTTTTGCAGAATTTGCAAAAGATTATGATTTGGATGTTCCTCAGGCACTTGAATTAGAATTGATGAGCGAGCATATTAAACAACTTTTGTCCGGAAAATCTGTGTATTTACCTAAATATGATATGTCCGGTACTGCAATCAGATATGATAATCACACATTGGCAAACCCTTCCAGAATAATAATTTCGGAAGGTTTGTTTACATTAACCGAAAAAATAAAAGATGCTTTTGATTTTAAGATTTATGTCGATGTGCATCATAATGTACAGAAAGAAAGATTTTATATAAGAGCAAATGAAAGAGATCTTGGTGATTCTGCTGATTCAATATACAAAAATGCTTCTGATAAAGCAGAAATTTACATAAGACCTTGCAAAAAAGATGCTGATATAATTCTTTCAGGTGAGGCTGTAAGATCAAGATACAAATCCTTCTTGAATCGCATAATTTCAATTGTCCAAGAATACCATTTTCGTAATAAAGAGATAGTTTAAATCCTCATATGGTAGTTTTTATTGTATCCATTTGTTAGTTATCATAAGAACGTTGATTGCAATTGCTAAACTCAGTACAATAACTATCCCTAGAAGCTGTAGTTTGAAAACGATAAATGCAACCGCAAGACCTGTACTTATTCCGATTGCGAGCATTATAATAAGCTTTTTGATCCATTTATAAGCTGAAACAGCAATTTTCAATTCTTGTGCCATAATTTTAATATTTGATTGTTCTTTTGCTTTTTCACCTGTTTCAGGGGTAATTTCGTTTTTGGCTTTTAATTCATCAATAGCATTTTCATACGTTTTTGTTACATATTTCTCTATAACATTTAACAATACATCATCTGTTGCTTGATTTTCAACACAAGCAAACATTACATCCCACATTGTTGCCCAGATCTTTTGCATTATAGGCTTCCAATGTTTTGCCGGAATACCGGATCTAAAAAGATCTATTTCTTTGTGAAATGACCATTCCAGCATTACTTGAATGTATGTGCAGTGGGTTAGAAAATCCAGTTTTGAAAAGACTTTTTCTTCTTGCATAGATAGTGCAAGAACTCTGGCAGATTTTCTCATATTATTGATCAGATAACTGCTTTGAAGTTTATTAATGTCTTTTGGTACAAGATCATTAACCTGAGTGAGCAAACCGTCGATAAAATCTTCATATTTTTTATCTAGAGTCTTTTCTTCCATTCTTTTATTATAGAGAATAAACTTTTAGAATTTGTCATATATATAGACTAATTTTTTTCATTTCTATATTCCTCAGTTCCAGGAAATCCATCTTTTCCTGTTCTGAGTTTTGTAATCAGATATTGGAGTTTTGGTATAAATGTAGATAAGAATGCCGCAGAAATAACAAATCCAGTTCCCCAGTTGAGTGCATTGAGTCTGAAGTTCTTTTTAGAGGCTTTTTTGAGTAAGTCAGATGTAATTTCATCTATATTTGCAGATTTTGCATCTTTAATTATGGATTCTACATAAGCCTTCAAATCCGCTTTCAATGCATCAAGTTCACCGTCTGCAACATATTTATATTTTTCAAGGAATTTGAATTTGTCTGACATGAACATGGTACCAAAATGATTTTTATAAAATTCCATCAAGAATTCAGGGTTATTTATGTGACCGCCCGTAAATATATCTTTTACTTGACCTTCTGTTAATATTGCTTCTCCAATAATTTCAGGTTGAAGCTTGGACATTTTCGTAGCAATTTCTTTTAAGTCTGTTCTGCCAATTCTTTCAAGTTCAGCATTAAAATCAGCCAGAGTAACCGTCTTGCCACCTTTGAACATTTCTTTGATAGTGTGTGGAAGTTCGTTTTGATTTCCAAGCATTTCCTGTGCAAATTCTTCAATAGTAGCAGTTCTGGTAGCTTTCTCGTTGAGATAATTTTGCATATATTCTGTTGTAAATTCAGCCGAAACCGGATCAAGCCTTGAATTTCTGCCTTGTTCAATTTTATTTAACCATTTGTTCATTAAATTCATATTAAACATGTAGAAGAATATTGAACTCAAATCTCTAAATAAAATTTCAATTCTTTCATCATTATTCCTTGCTGAATACGCTCTACCTGTGGCAGTTCCAGCATCTACAGACAAAAGCTTCCAGTTACGTTTGTTTTCAAAATTGTTTGCAATTGCAAGTAAATCCCAAGCACCGCCAAAAGAAATATCTTTTTTGTTGTTTCGTCCAGTAAATTCAAGCATTGTAGGTTGTTTGAAAAACTCAGAATTTATTTGCGGTTGCAGTTGTTTTTGTTTTTTATCATTCTTGTGGTAAGAACGAGTGATTGCCTGATTAATTTTAGGCAAAACAAAGCCTATAAAACCGTTTGCAATCAAAACACTTGCTATGACTTTTGTAAATTTAAATTTAGCCATCAAATCGCGAGTAATCTTGGTTCCGTCTTTTTTGACTTCACCTGCCAGATAATTATCAAGTGGTCTGCGAGTGGTGTCGCTTGCAATATCAACAGTGTGCTTAGGCAGTTTGAGTAATTTTTTTCCGGCTTTTTCAAATAACCAGTTTAAACCTGTTACACCGCCAAGCCAAAAAACAGCACCGGAAAATTCCTCGGTAATTCTTTCTCTAGCTTCATCAAAACCACCACGTTGATATGCTTGATAGGTTCTGCCTGATTCAACAAAAGCTTCCAAAGCAATAACGGGCAAAAAACCGTCACTTGCCATTTGTTTTACAAAATTTCTTGGGGTGAATGTATTTTTTAAATTTTCTGCCGAAAATGTTTTATATATTTTAGCTTGAGGAATTTTTACCGGCATAACCTTACTGCTTTCATTACTAAGATAACATGCTTAAATTCACTCAATACTTTTTTTTGCCGATTTTTCTGTACTTGTTAATATTTTGTTACAGAAAAAAGGGTAAATGTTAAATTAATCTAATTGGCTACGCAAACAAACGGGAGATCGTCGTTAAGTTGCCCGCGGTTGGTGCTGTCCCCTTCCGTGTAAGAACTGTTGAAGATGCGGAACAACGCATCGTCCGGACCGTACTCAAGGTCACCCCAAAGGTAGAACTCTTCAGCGGAGTCTTCTATGCCCAGTTTTGCTGTTACGCTCTTATCCCAAGTTAGTCCGTCTTTGTAATTGTATTCTTCCGATTCGCTGATTGAATTGTCATTGTATATTGCCCGAGCTATCTTTGCTAGTTCACTTGCATTTGGTAATCTGCCGCCTTGATTTTTACACTCTACCATGGCTCCTACCCAGTAGTCATTATTGTTATTGTAGTAGCAGCTTTTGATTGCTTCGTAGCCGGATTTACCTATATAATCACTACAACTTACCGGTGTTGGAACTTTTGCCTGGCTAATTATT
>JAFUUC010000072.1 GCA_017471365.1 bacterium | reverse complement strand
TCTAATGCCTCAAAGTGTTTTCTTCCGCAATTTATTTTTAATCGCTCTGTTGGTCTTAAATCAAATAAACTTGTTGTACCTTTTGTTTCAAGAATAAAGTATAATTTTTGTTCTCCGTCTTTTTCCAAAAATACTGCCCAGTCAGGATTATATGATCCGATTGGTGTTTCAATCTTGAATTTATCAGGAATTTTAAAGAACATTTTAACGTCAGGATCTTCGTCTAATTTTTCAGCGAAAGGTTTTTCTACAGTTTTACTATCGTATAAAACATAATCATAAACGCTGTGTTCAACCTTAACGGCATTTTTATCAATATATGCAATAAGTTCATCCGAATCAAATATCTCTTGTGCGTAGTATTCTTCCCCTGCAAGTTTTACATATTTAATTCCGTCAATCGCCATATTATGACGATTTCTTGTGATAATTTCCATTGCTTTTTCTAAAAATGCTTGCGGATTGTTTATAAAGTCTTTTATTCTTCCGCTTCCGTTGATGATTTTTATTACTGTTCGTCTTGAAAGTAATGTTTCAGATGAAATTAGTCGAATGATATCAGGTAAAACTTGATATGTGCCGGATATTTCAGAAGAACGAATGTGTTTTTCGGTATATGAAACTTCTGCTTGTTCGATATTAATTTCTGCTGTTTGAGATACTAACTTTGCTTTCGGGATCGGTGGCATATCTTTCAATTCTGCAATACAATTTTTTATTAGAGTTTCAGTATCAATCGTAACTCTGTATGTGGTTTTTTGTTTAATTCTGTTCCACAATTCTTTAAATTCAGGCGATAATAAAACTTTTTGTTTTAATCTTACTGTAACTTCATTGTTTGCATCGTGAATAACAGGTCTGTTGTCAGCTTTTTCTAATGCCTGAATAATTGCTCTTTGTGCCGCATTTGAATATCTGTTTTTCAAATCCAAAATTCCTGCCGCAAGTTGAGCCTTCATTGTATCTTTGACTTTGCCTTCTTTAGTGATAATTTTCTTTTCTTTTAAATCTTCGTAAAGTTCCTGTGCTTCTTCATGAGTGAATGATTTTTGTTCAACTTTAACCTCTGTACATTTTATCGTTTTGAATTTATCAAGCGAAATCGGTTCAGAGTGACTTTCTTTTATCTGCTTTTTAATCTCTTTTTGCAATGGTTCAGCAATGTTTGGTATTTCAACTTTTTCAATATCCGCATCTTGGTTAATATTTCCGTCTTTATCAATTACACCTTCAACCATCAATGCACCATAAGCCATTGCCGCATCAGTTTCATCCATTTGATGTTCAACTTCAACTTGTTCCTGCCAAGTTAAACCGATTAAATTACTCAACTGAAGAACACCGAATTTAGCACCAGTTTCATCTTCAATTTCTTTTTGTAATGTGCTTGCAAATTCAGCGAAACTTTCATTTGCCATAACGTGCAGAATGTTTATATTTCTATCTTCAATTCTCTCACCGTCTTGATTTACACATAACCTTAAACCACGACCGACTTTTTGCCTGCAAGTGAATGTTGATTTTTGTTCAATCAAAGTGCAAACTTGGAACACGTTTGGATTATCCCACCCCTCTTTTAATGCAGAGTGTGAGAAGATAAATCTTAACGGACATTCAAAGGATAATAACCATTCTTTATCACGCATAATTGTGTTGTATGTGTCATCATCTGCTTGAGTATCGCCTTTAGTATTTTTATAAATACCTTTTTTATCCTGTGAAAAATAGCCGTTGTGTGCTTTTTCAACATCTGTATTAAACCATTTTTTCAGTTCTTGATATTTTGGTTTATTGATTAATTCTTCGTAGCACTCTTCAAACATTTGTGCGTAAATACCTTTTTCGCCTGTTTCTGTGCGGTATTTTTCAACTCTGTCAATAAAGAATAAAGACAGGACTTTAATTTCTTTATCGTGGTAGCGGAGTTCTTTTTCCAAGTGAGTTTCAATGGTTCTGTAAATTTGTGCTTTTTTGATTATATTTTCATCAACACTACCGATGGCTTTACCGAGATTAACTGTTTCAGAGTTTGAAAATTCAATACATTCATAATCTTTGGTACAGTCAATTCCCTCAATTACATACCCTTCATATAATTCTCTTCCTGATAATTGATACAAATCCGCTCCCGGCTTTACGGTGAAAGTTTGTCTCTCGACTTTGGCATCTTGTTTTTGGACATCAATTTCAATTTTGGCAGAGAATCCGTTTTCGTTGGATACGGATTTAAGCATAATATAAGGTTTATTGAAATCATTTGCGACCGAATTTGACGATACACAAATCTGCTTAACAAGTCCCATTTGATAAGCATCAATCGGAGTTAAGCGATACAAAAGGTTAATCTTTTCTCTGTGCGTTGCACTATATCTAAAAACTGCAAGCGGATTAAGTGATTGAATTGCATCTTTTGCCTTTGGAGTATTATCAACGGACTGCGGTTCATCAATAATTACAATCGGATTAGATGCCTGAATATATTTTATAGCCGCTTCGCCATTCAGTTTATCTTGTTCTTGGTTGATGATGTTTTCTGCTTTTTTGAACGCATCAATATTTATAATCATTATTTCTATATGGTCAGATGTCGCAAACTGTTTTACATCCGACAATTTAGACGAATTATAAATAAAATATCTGTAAGGAACACCATCATAAAGGTTAGAGAAATGCTCCTGTGTAACCTGTAAAGACTTAAATACACCCTCTCTAATTGCAACAGACGGAACAACAACAATAAATTTTGTAAATCCGAATCGTTTGTTTAGTTCGAGCATTGTCTTTGTATAAACATAAGTTTTACCCGTTCCTGTTTCCATTTCTATTGAATATTGGCGGTTTTCATAATCACGAGTAATCGGGAGTTGATTACGT
>JAFUUC010000071.1 GCA_017471365.1 bacterium | reverse complement strand
CAAGCTGCAACTATAGCCACAATAGCAGGTTACAATATTATTAAACAGGCGGATTTTCCACCAGCAAAAGACTGTAATACTTACAAAAGCGATTTTCCTGGAATAATATCTCACTGCCCATACTCAGGAGAAACAGATTACTGGGTAGGAGCGGTAGTAACGTGTCGTGACATGGGTGGTCACCTACCTACCATGACAGAATTAGCAGACATAGCAAAAGCAGTATACCCACGCCTCTCAAGCGTAGGTGAATATCAAGGTACCCAAAACGCAAGCTGGGATACTACAGAGGTAGCAAAACTGGGCATTGACCCTTCTTCTGTTTCGTACTTCGAGCTGTGGTCGTCAGAGGAGTCCTCGAGTACGAGCGCTCTCTCTCGCTACCGCTCCTTCGGCAGTGGTCGCACGCTCGGTAATGGCTACAGCACTCGCAGTAACTACAACCCGAGGTTCGTTTGCCTAGGAGATAACTAAACTTCCTCCCTTGGATAAAGAACTCATTTATACTCCCTTCCCTTGTTAGGGAAGGGTTGGGGATGGGTTACTAAACCGGTAAGTTTAGAATTTTTGATCTTTGTGCTAAATTAAACCACCCACCCTAAATCCCTCCCTAACTAGGGAGGGAAAGATTGATAAAGATCCTGAAACAGCCCTGCATACAGCCTCACTCAAAATTTTTGAAGATTCTGAAACGAGTTCAGAATGACAAAAATTTTGGTTCGCTTTGTAAAGTTCAGGATGACAAAAATTCTTCCTCCCTAGCAAATGCGTGATTGATGTTTTTGACATCCATATTCTTCATGAGCGTTGGGTCGATTAAAATCTATCCAAACATTCCCCTGTCGCATTATTGCCTTATCTTCTTAATATGATAATATGAAACCATGACGAGGAGAGGTTTTAGGGTTTTATTTGTCATCCTGGTTGTTGCACTTGTATGCAAAGCTTGTTTGGTTGCTGATATTCCCGTATCAGAGAATAAAAATCCGGCACCAGTTGAACAAACAATAGAACAACAGTATCCGCAACCGCAAAACATTACTATCGACGGGATAGATTATTTACAATCGCAGGCTCCAATTGGTAATTTTGGTGGAGAACTTGTATCTTCAACTATAGGAGAAGGTCCAAAAACATTTAACCCTTTCAATACGAAAGACAATGTTTCTTCTCTAATGGCGAATACAATGTATGACGGTTTACTAACCTCAAATCCGGATAACGGAAAACCAATGCCAAAACTTGCTAAATCATTCTCGATCTCTCCTGATGAAAAAACATACACGGTGATTTTGCGTAAAGGTATAAAGTGGAGTGACGGTAAACCTATTACTGCTGATGATGTTGTTTTTACTTGGAAGGATATAATTTTTGCAGGTATGGGAGATACCTCTACTCGTGATTCATTGGTCATAAACGGAGAACTTCCGACTGTAGAAAAAATTGATAACTACACTGTAAAATTCCACACTCCTCAACCTTATGCACCTTTTTTAATGATGCTTTCAACTCCGATTGCTCCAAAACATATTTTTGCACCCGCAGTAAAAAAAGGTAATGAATATTTTGATTCATTTCTCTCAACGAATACAAAACCTCAAGATTTTGTTACATCAGGGGCATTCAAATTAAAAGAATACATTCCGGCTCAACGCGTAGTTTTTGAACGAAATCCTAATTATTACGAAATCAATAAAAATGATGAAAAATTGCCATATTTAGACAAAATAGTTTATCTTATAGTCGCTGATCTTAATAATGAGGTTTTAAAATTTGAAGCTGGAGAACTTGATATAATATCGCTTCAAGGTTCAAAAGTCGCTCGATACAAAACTCTGGAACCACATTCGAATTTTAAACTATACAATCTTGGTCCAACCACCGGCACAATGTATCTATCAATGAATTTGAATAATCGAAAAGATTCAAATGGCAAATTTTATGTAGAACAGGTTAAACAACACTGGTTTCAGGATTTAAATTTCAGGCAGGCTGTAGACTACGCAATTGACCGAAAAAATATGGTTTTGAATATTGCAAATGGGATTGGTGAACCGCTTTATACCCCTGAAAGTTTAAACTCTATTTTTCTAAATAAAAATTTAAAGCCGTATGATAAAAATCTAAACAAATCTCGTGAATTACTCAAAAAATCCGGTTTTTATACAGATGAAAAAGGGCGGCTCTATGACCGGTCCGGTAATCGTGTAGAATTTAATCTCTATACTAATGCAGGAAATACTGAACGAGAAGCTATCGGGGTTATGGTAAAACAAGATCTCGAAGATTTGGGGATGAAAGTTAACTTCAAACCAATAGAATTTAACACTCTTGTAAATAAACTCGTTAGTACCTATGACTGGGATATGGTAATAATGGGTCTTACCGGCTCCCCATTGGAACCAAACGGAGGTAAAAATGTTTGGCTTTCAGACGGAAGACTTCATATGTTCAATATGCGAAGCCCGCAAGAAGGTAAAAAAGGTATTCTTCCTTGGGAAAAAGAACTTGACGAATTATTTACTAAAGGGGCTTTGGCGACGAAATTTGAAGAACGCAAGAAATACTATGACAAATATCAAGAAATTGTATACCACGAAAAACCTTTTATATACATATATTCGCCAACAATAATAATTGCTGTAAGGGATAAATTCAGGAATATATACCCCTCAAGTCTTGGCGGCATAACACATAACATTGAGGAGATATGGATACACTAAAATATATACTAAAACGCATAATTCAAACCATACCGCTATTGATAGTGGTTTCATTAATCAGTTTCTTTATAATACGGCTTTCTCCTGTTGATCCGCTGGCAGAACTTAAATTAAACCCTTCTGTTTCTCAAGAAACTGTACAAAAAGAGCGGGAACGTCTCGGCTTGGATAAACCAATTATTATTCAATATGGAATGTGGGCAAAATCATTCATTAAAGGGGATTTGGGCGTAACATCAACCGGCGAAAGAGTGAGTCAAAAATTAAAAGAAAGAATACCGAATACTCTGCTTTTAACGTCATTAGTTATATTTTTAACCTGGCTTGTAGGGATTCCGCTCGGCATAATTGCAGCCGTACGCTGGAAAACACCGTTTGACAGAATATTAACTGTTTTGACCAGTATTGGAATGGCTATTCCATCATTTTTCTTTGCAGTTTTACTGTTAATTTTTGCGGTTAAAACCGGTTGGTTTCCAATTGGAGGTTTAACGAGTCCGAATTTTGCAGAAATGAGTTTATTTGAAAAAATTATTGATATGACACATCATCTAATTTTACCGGTGTTTGTGTTGTTTACAATTTCACTTGCGGGATTGCAAAGACAAATGAGAGCAAATATGCTTGATGTTTTAGATAGTGATTATGTAAAATTTGCAAGAGCGAAAGGATTATCTGAAACTGCGGTTGTTTATAAACACGCTTTGCGTAATGCTGTAAATCCAATGATTACTCTTTTAGGGTTTGAATTTGCAGGGCTTTTATCGGGTGCTGCGTTGACTGAATATGTTTTTCAATACCCGGGACTCGGACGTTTGATTCTTGAAGCTGTTATGAAATCGGATATTAATCTTGTTATGGCTTCTTTGATGATGGGTGCAATAATGCTTATTGCCGGCAACTTGATTGCTGATATCCTCTTAATCATTACAGATCCGAGAATAAGGAGTAAGTCATGATAAAAGATATTTTGAATCAATTGTGGAAAGATAAATTTGCAAAGGTCGCACTTATTGTACTTGCGATAATTTATTTTGCATTGTTTTTTGCAGATTTTATTGCACCTTATACAAAAGATTTTTCAGATAGAACAATGTCATACGTTCCTCCTTCAAAAGTTTTTACAATCGATGAAAATAAACATTTATCAAAACCTTATACATATAATTATATAAGAGAATTTGATCAGGAAAATCTGGAAATTAAATATAAGCTTGATAGAAGCGAGAAACATTATGTGAAATTTTTCTCAAAAGGTCAACCGTATAAATTTTTGGGAATAATTCCTATGCACAGACACCTTTTTACGACGGATGAAGGCGGGCGAATTTTCTTACTTGGAACTGATATCAATGGTAGAGACGTATTTTCTAGGTTGTTATTTGGTGGAAGAATTTCTATGACTATAGGATTTTTAGCATTGTTTGTCTTATTTCCAATAGGGTTAATTTATGGAGGTATTTCAGGATATTTTGGTGGAATTACTGATAATTTAATGATGAGATTTGCCGAAAGTATAATGTCTATACCTAGTTTTTATTTATTGATAATACTTGCATCTATTTTGCCGGCAGGAATGACAAGCACTCAGAGGTTTTTGTTAATTGTTATAATACTGGCTTTGATTGGCTGGGCCGGTTTTGCAAGGGTGGTGCGTGGTATGGTTTTGTCTATAAAAAGCAGAGAGTACGTTCAGGCTGCAAAATCAATCGGAGCGTCTAATTTTAGGATTATCATTAGACATATTTTGCCGCAGACAACAAGTTTTGTTATTGTGGCTATGACCTTATCTGTTCCTTCTTATATTTTATCTGAATCAGGCTTAAGCTTTTTGGGTTTGGGTATACAGCAGCCTGATGCAAGTTGGGGGAATATGTTAAAAGAAGCACAGGAATTTACAAATATTTTGTACCGACCTTGGCTTTTAACTCCTGGATTTTTAATTTTTGTATCTGTCCTTGCTTTTAACCTAATCGGTGATACAATTAGAGACATATTAGATCCGCAAAGCAAGGGGAGGACGTAAAATGGCGGTTGGTTTTGATCATTTAATAAATGTTGATTTTTTTATTAGAATAGGTACAGCATTGGTTTTTAGCTTTTGTATTGGGCTGGAACGCGAATTGACCAATAAATATGCCGGTTTGAGAACGCATATTCTCGTTGCTCTTGGTGCGTGTATTTTTACATTGGTATCGATTTACGGTTTTCCTACATTTGCGGCAGGAGATAATGTTGTTGTAGATCAGGCGACCGGAATACGGGATACAGCAAGAGTAGCAGCTCAAGTTGTTACCGGTATCGGTTTTATTGGTGCCGGAACGGTATTAAGAAACGGACCAATTGTTCTTGGACTTACTACCGCTGCAACTTTATGGATCGCAGCAAGTATCGGTATGGCTTGCGGGGCAGGAATGTTTGATATTGCATTTGCGGGAACCGTTTTGGCTATTTTAACATTGGTTATTGTTAGAATTTTTGAAAGAAAAGTTTTACCCAGAAGTACCAAAAAGGATTGCGAATAAGGGATAATTTAACGTAATTTTCCGCTTAAAAGACCTAAAAATTTTTTTATAGCTTTGAGTTCGGTTTTGTCAAGTTCCAATATTGTGCTGTCGATAGTATCAGTAAAATTTACAAGTTGGGCTATATCATAGCCAAGTGCGTTTGCGATTTTTACAAGCAGATCCATGGAGGGGTAATTGCCGCCAACTTCAATACGGCTAATAGTCTTATCTTCAACCCCAACTATTTCAGCTAATTCATTTTGCGTTAGACCACGCAAAAGCCTGTAGCGTTTAATATTTAGCCCCAATTTTTTCTTTATATTATCCATTTGTATGTCCCTTTTGTTAAGTTATTGTAAATTTTAATAGATATTAACTACAATTAAGTAGATAAATAGTTTAAAATATACATGTAAATAGATATGGGAGTATAAAAATGAGAAATTTTAAACAGGGTTTTACTTTAGCAGAAGTACTTATCACCCTAGCAGTCATCGGCGTAGTCGCTGCACTTACTTTGCCAACGTTGATTGCAAACATCAACACAAAAGTAGAAACAAACCAGAAAAAAGTCACCGAAGCTAAATTAATTCAAGGCTTGAATATGCTAGACTTGCATGGCGGAATCAACAATACTTATTCTTCAACCGCTGAATTTGTAGAAGAATTATCTAAGTACATGAAGATTACAAAGATCTGCGACGGTACTAATTCAGCGTTCACAGAATGTATACCTTATAACGAGGTAAAGTATACAGATAGTGATAATGAAGAACAAACAGTAGATGTTGTGGATTTAAATACAGCAGCATCGTTAGGAAAAGGAAATACAGAGTCAGGCGAAGAATTTATGGCACCTGTAGCAATGGTATTAGCAGACGGAACCCCTATAATTCTTACATATAACAAGAACTGTATATCTGATCCGGATAGTATTAAAAATGATAACAAAAACATTCATAAATGTGTTGCAGGTATCTATGATTTAAATGGTAGTAGAACACCAAATAAATATGGAAAAGATTTAACGGCGTTCAATGGAGGAACAATTAATATTGTAGCAGCTGAAGGCGGCGGAGGTGGAGGTTCTACAACTCAAGCTGCTACAATTAAAACTATTGCTGGTTACAGAATTATAAAACAAGTAGACTACCCTTCAGCAAAGAATTGTGAAAATTACATCGGCAACTCAAAATATCCCGATATTACTCACTGCCCATACGGTAGTAGAGAAGAAGACTACTGGGTAGGGGCAGTAGTCGCATGTCGTGATCTTGGTGGTCACCTCCCTAACATGGAAGAACTATCGGAAATTGCAAAGAAAGTTTATCCAGCACGACAAATTGTAACTTATGGTGGCGGCACCTGTGATCGTTGGGACACAAGCGTAATCAGTGACCTCGGCATTGATCCGTCTTCTGTTTCGTACTTCTCCCTGTGGTCGTCAGAGGAAGATGATATGGAAGTTGGTAGTGATGCATATCGCTACCGTAGCTTTTCCGAATATTACTCGGACGGTGGCAGCACGCAAAACAGTTACGAATCTAGCTACCAGTTCATATGCCTGGAGGGAGAATATTAATGACAAAATTAAAAACAGCTTTCACATTGGCAGAAGGTGCTACGCACAGGGGTAAATCATACACGCCACCATTGAAAAAACTTCCCTCCCTAGCTAGGGAGGGACTAAGGGTGGGTCTGTTCCCCGCAAGGAGCAAACACACCACCACAGAGACAATTTCCCTCCCTTATGAGACTCTGCCGAGCAAACAATCCAGTGAATTGTTTGCGAGAGGTTTTTCTTTTCGAGAGCTATGCTCGAGTAATAGAAAAAGGCTAGGGTGGGTGCCGTCCCGTAAGGGTAAACGAGCAGCGTTTACTTTAGCCGAAGTATTAGTCACCCTTGCAATTATCGGTGTAGTCGCCGCTATGACACTACCGACTATAATGGTAAATATCAATTCTAAAGTCGACGGTAATCAGAAAAAAGTCACTGAAGCTAAATTGGTTCAAGGTTTAAATATGCTTGACTTGCATGGT